>JBBUGP010000050.1:0-1048 GCA_038077895.1 Patescibacteria group bacterium | reverse complement strand
GCAAGGGTGGATTTGCCGATTCCCGGATCGCCGCCCAAAAGCAACAAAGAACCCGGAACCAAACCGGGTTTTTCGCCGCCGCCTAAAATTTGATTGACTTCGGGCAGGCCACAATCCAAACGCTTGGTGAGGGCTACATCCACCTCAGCCAAACTTTTAGGCGATACCGGCTTCGCTTTTTCGCCCGCAAAAAATTTGGCCTGCTGTTCGGCCAAAGTGTTCCAACTGCCGCAGCCGCCGCAACGCCCGCTCCATTTGGGAAATTGGGCGTCGCATTTGCTACAAATAAATATTGTTTGCATCTTTGAAGTCATGCGGAATTTCCTTACTGTCTGGTGATTGGATGTTTTGAATCAGAAATTATGAATCATGAATTATGGACACCCTATCACCTTAAAGACGGAAGGGGGTCCTGATTCCTGATTCCTGATTCTTTGATTATTTCAGGTTCATCCCATAAATCTTACCGTCCCAGCCATTGCGGAAAAAAAGCATTTTACCGTCGCTTTTAACCAGCATTTCCCGAAAATCCGCGTCAGGGCCGGAAAATTCCAAGCCTTTACCCTGCGCCGATCCCAAATCGTAAACATGCAACGTGTCCTTGGTTGGAGCGGTTAAAGCCGCGTCGTCGCTTGGAATCAGCGCGGGCAGGGCGTAATAAAACTGCTTTGAATCGGCGCTCCAGACAGCCTTCAGAGATGAGGTCGCAAGACCGAGATTTTTGAAGGTTTTCGCGCCAAAATCATACAGCCATAATTCCGGCTTTCCCGATTGTCCGTTGGCACGGGTGAAAAGCAATTTACTCCCGTCGGGAGAAAAAAGCATGTGTGAATTATTGCCCCGGTCCAAAAGAGGCGTTATCTTACCGTCGCTTAAATTCACCAAAAAGACTTTTCGCGTCGCGTCTTGGGAAGCCGGTTCCTGTAAAAGCGCGACATCGCCTTTTGGCGACGCTGTTAAATTAAAACTTCCGCTCAAATCGGCGACTTTTGTATATTGATTAGTTTCGGCGACGGCGGTCTTCAATTCCCTTCCTCCATCGCCCCTT
>JBBUGP010000049.1:0-1760 GCA_038077895.1 Patescibacteria group bacterium | reverse complement strand
CTCGTCCACTAAAACCGCGGCGGAAGCCTTGGGGATTCCCAAAACCACGGCTTTTTTAAAACCCTCAAAAATTATTTTTTTGGATTCCGCGATTTTTTTTACCTGCTCCGCCGTTGGTTTGCCGGAAATACCGAACATCTTTTTGACAAAAGACGCCCGATGGTCGAAAGCGAGAATAAAAAGCGGCTTGTTGTAACCTAAGTCCTTCATATTTTACTGATTACTATGGTTATTGACATCCAAATTATTTTGTTTCCTCAATTGTTTCAACTTCCACTGAACATAAAATACGCTCAATATCAAACTGCCTAATGCGATGAAAATTATTGACGGAAAAAATATTCGTGTTGACCAAATATCGATATGATAATTGAAATACCAAACCCATCGCACTATGATGCTTACGCAAAAAATAAGAATGCTAAGTTTTATACCTTTTTTTATTACCGATCTGGACTGTTCTGGTAGATTTGGATCTTTCGTGTCTTTCAATATGGCAATAACACTAACAATAAGTAACACTATCGGGGACCCCGCGAATATCCCTAACAAAACCCAAGCCGATAAAGGCACGCACAAGAAAGCTCCACCGCTACAGGAATCGTCGGCTTTGGCCCACAGGAAAGCCGCTAAAAGTAAAATTACAAGGATGATAACAGTTGTCCAAAAATATTTGATTACTTTAGGTTTCATAAAATTTTTAGCTTTTAATTTAAAACTAAATGGGACTTAAGCATTTGCCATTTAGAGGGCAGTCCTCTGGCACTATAGTTTATGCCAGAGGACTGCCCTCTAATGCGTAGATTCTACTAAAATCTCCTTCACTTTTTTAACAATCGCTTTTGCGCTAATTCCCTCGTAGTCCAACAATTCATCTGACTTGCCGCTTTTAGGCAGTCTAGTTACAGCCAACTGGTAAATGGGCGTTCCTAACCTCACCCGGCCGCCGGCCACCCTCTCCGATGTCGGAGAGGGGCTGGGGATGAGGTTTGCAAGCGCGCTTGCCACCGCCTCGCCCAGGCCGCCTTCGGCGTAATGGTCCTCCACCGTAATTATCGCTTGAGTTTCCGCCGCGGCTTGCTTTAGGGTTTTTACATCCAACGGCTTGATGGAATAGGCATCGATCACCCGAACAAAAATCTTCTGTTTGGCAAGCAGCTCGTAAGCTTCCAGTGCTTCGTGAACCGTGATTCCGGCGGCCACGACAGTCACCGAATCCCGACCGCTTTTTTTTAATACCTTGCTCCCGCCCACCATAAACGTATCATTTGGTGAATAAATGACCGGCGTGGCCTTCCGAGTGGTCCTTAAATAAACGATATTGTGATATTTGGCTGCTTCCTCCACCAATTTATCGCAAGATATGGCGTCTGCTGGATACAACACGACACTATTCCAAATCGTCCGAAAAATTGCCAAGTCCTCCAGACCCATTTGCGACGGCCCGTCTTCCCCGACGGAAACGCCGGCGTGGGACCCGCAAAAAACTATGTGGCTGCCCGAGTAAGCGGACATCCGAATTTGATCAACCACCCTGCTGAAAAATGCCGAAAAAGTGGAGACGAAAGGGATTTTTCCGCGCCGAGCCAAGCCCAAAGCCATGCCTGCCATATTCTGTTCGGCGATGTACATCTCAAAAAATAATTCCGGAAAAGATTTTTTAAAAGTTTCAGAAAAGGTGGAATTGCTCACTTCTCCGTCCAGCACCACCATATCCCGATATTTTAAAGCAATTCTGGCCAAGGCGTTTCCGTACGCTT
>JBBUGP010000048.1:7415-12112 GCA_038077895.1 Patescibacteria group bacterium | reverse complement strand
CGATTTATGAGCTATCCACTAGCCTTTCGGTAACAGTTTTTATGAGCTAGAACGTTGATTTGTCTTCTGCGTATTAATCCGCTAGAATAAAAGGCTTTATGAAGAAGGAGGATACATGTGCGGAATTCTGGCAATAGCGAATCACGACCGTTCGGTTGCCGAGGATCTCTATGTCGGGTTGATAAACCTTCAGCATCGGGGTAAGGAAAGCGCGGGAATGGCAGTTTCTTCGCCCGCGGGGTTGGTCCGTCTGGGCGGGATGGGGGAAGTGCCGCAAGCATTTTGGTCTCAAAGACTCGACGTGGTGCGAGGCAATGTCGGTATCGGCCAAACGCGCTATTCCACAGCCGGTGACAGTAGTGTCGAGAACATTCAGCCGGTTCGGGGACGGTTTGGCGGCCGTGAATTTTACCTGGTTCACAACGGTAATTTGGTTAACGTTTCCGAGTTACAGGAGACCAGCGACGCTCTCTTCAACTGCTCGGACACTCAAGTGATCGCCAACGCCATAGGCCGTTCGACGGCCGTCAGCTTCGAAGACGCTTTATTGGAAGTGGTTCGGCGCTTGCTCGGCTCTTTCAATCTCATCCTGCTTTTCGACCACAAGATTTATGTGATTATGGACCCGTTCGGGTTTCACCCGCTTCAGGTCGGGGAGCGACCGGATGGCTTTATCGTTGCTTCGGAAAGCTGCGTTTTTGACAGCTTGGGAGCCCGGACTTTATGGAATGTCCAGCCTGGCGAGTTTTTGATTATCGACGAAAAGCAAATCAGACATTTGGAGTGGACAACAAACACCCGCCTTCAGCTCGACATTTTCGAGTTCATTTACTTTCTGCGGCCGGACAGCATAGTTCACGGCGTGGAAGCTGGCAGGGCGCGGACAGAGATGGGTAGGATGCTGGCAAACGAGCATCCCATCGATGCCGATTTGGCTGTCCCTGTCCCCGATTCGGCCAACCAGGCAGCGTTGGGGTATTGGGAACGGATGTGGGAGATGGGTTCGTCCATCAGGTTTGATCCCTGGGCTTTTTTCCGTTGCCACTCCGTTGGCCGAACTTTCATCGAGCCGGTGCAGGCGCATCGCAAGCGCTATTTGAGGCTGAAGTTCAATCCGCGGCCGAGCTCGCTTTCGGGAAAACGGGTTGTGTGCATTGACGACTCCATCGTCCGGTCAAACACGGCGCGGCGAATCGTGCGGTTTGCGCTGGAAGCCGGCGCCAAGGAGGTTCACTTTCTGGTAACCTCGCCGATGTATCTGCACCCCGATTTTTACGGGATAGATACCTATCGGGTCAAAGAAGAGCTTGTCGTCAGGAGATGCGGCGGAAATCTGGAGGCGATTCGCCACGCGATCAATCCGGAAAGGCCGCCGGACACACTTGGTTACCTTACTCTTGATTCCACGATTTCGGCCGTGATTTCCGCGGCTGAAACTTCCACAGTCCTGACCCCACAGAGCTTCTATACCGGGCCTTTCACTGGGGTTTATCCCGCCGGAACGGGAGATTTTCGGTTGAGTTAGTCTTGCGGCTTTGAAAAAAGTCGCTTTTTTTATGGTTTTCTTTTCAAAAAGCCGTAAATTCAGTATAATTAAAGCATATAAAGAAAGCCCTTTCGTCAGTTCAGGGATAATTTTTACTATGACTTCCGCGGAATTACGAAAAAAATATTTGGATTTTTTCAAATCAAAAGGACACGCCATCATCCCTTCGGCGCCTTTGGTTCCGGCCAATGATCCGACGGTTTTATTTACGACCGCCGGGATGCATCCCTTGGTGCCGTATTTATTGGGAGAGCAGCATCCGGGAGGGAAGCGCGTCACGAGCGCTCAGAAATGTATCCGGACCGGCGATATCGAGGAAGTCGGCGATAATGTCCATTTGACTTTTTTTGAAATGCTCGGCAACTGGAGCTTTGGCGATTATTTTAAGCAAGAGGCGATAGAGTGGAGTTGGGAATTTTTAACGGATAAAAAATGGCTGGGAATTAATCCCGACCAACTGGCGTTTTCGGTTTTTGAAGGCGACAAAGACGCTCCTCGCGACGAAGAATCCGCGGCGATTTGGAAATCGCTTGGCGCGAAACCCGAAAGACTCGCTTACTTGCCCAAGGCCGATAACTGGTGGGGGCCAGCCGGGGAAACCGGACCCTGCGGACCGGATACAGAGATGTTCTACTGGACAGGTTCCAAAGACGCCATGCCTGAAAAATTCGACCCCGAAGATGGCGCTTGGGTGGAAATTTGGAACGATGTGTTTATGCAATACAATAAGACGGCCGCGGGAAAATTTGAGACGCTCAAACAGCGCAATGTCGACACGGGGATGGGCCTCGACCGGGTGTTAGCCGTGCTGAACGGCCACGCGTCCGTCTATGATACGGAACTTTTCACGCCGATGTTCGAAGTGGTTGGCAAAAGCCAGCCGCTGACTTCAAACGACGAAATAAAAAAAATTCGCATAGTTTTAGATCACGTGCGCGCGTCGGTTTTTATCGTCGCCGACGGGGTGGAGCCTTCCAACAAAGATCGCGGCTACGTTTTGCGCAGGCTCTTGCGCCGCTCTCTGGTGCACGGCCGGCTTTTGGGCTTGCGTCCCAATTGGCTAAAAGCCCTGGTTGGTAAAGTTATTGAGATATATCATGAGACATATCATGAACTAGTGGATGATTCGGAAAAGATTTTTGGCGTCATTTTGGAAGAAGAAAAAAAATTCGGAAAGACTTTGGAAAAAGGATTGAGGGAATTTGAGAAAATAATGCGATCCAAATCTCCGGACGACACCCGTATTTCAGGGACGGATGCGTTTAACCTTTATCAATCTTACGGTTTTCCTTGGGAGCTGACGAGCGAATTAGCCGAACAGAGCGGGCAAAAAATCGCTCGAAAGGAATTTGAAAAAGAGTTCAAAAAGCATCAGGAATTATCGCGGACCGCTTCCGCCGGAAGGTTTAAAGGCGGATTGGCCGATCATACCGAAAAAATCGTGCGTTTGCATACCGCAACCCACCTGCTAAATGTAGGCTTGCGCCAGGTCTTAGGCGGCGAGGTTTGGCAAAAAGGCAGTAATATCACGGAAGAACGGACGCGCTTTGATTTTACTCATCCGAAAAAACTCACCGATGAAGAAAAACAAAAAGTCGAAGAACTGGTGAATGGTTGGATCGGCGCGGACCTGCCGGTGAAGAAAGAGATATTATCGCTAGAGGATGCCCGTAAATTAGGCGCCATTGGCGTCTTTGGCGAAAAATATCCCGATACCGTCAGTGTGTATTCAATCGTCGATCCAAAAACCGGAGACGTCATCAGCCGTGAATTTTGCGGCGGGCCGCATGTGGAACGCACCGGTGTTATCGGCCGCTTCAAAATCATCAAAGAAGAAGCCATCTCGGCCGGCGTCCGCAGAATTAAAGCGGTGGTAACTTAAATTTAAAAGTCAAATTAAAACATAGAGTTTAATAAAGAATATATGAATACCAATGATCAAAAATTGCCATGGTGGAAACAACACCTTCCTTGGAAGGGGCAACTAAAACGAGTGATTTTTATATGGTTTGTGATTCCGTTCTTACTTTTAGTAATCATGCTCACAATAGTAATATTATCGAGCTATCTTTAGTTAAAGCGGTGGAGGAATAGAAAAATAATAAAAATTAGTTATGAACAAGAAAATACCATGGATGGTAATTGTATCCATAATCCTTGTGATTGTTGCCCTTTGCTACATATTTGTTACTTATGTATTTAATGAAGCTTCAGGGTTATAAGTTACCCCTCCTCTTTTTTAAAGAGGAGGTTGGGAGGAGTTAAATTTGAGCTAATTCGGATTTTAACTCACCCTAACCCTCTCTTTCGAAAAAGAGAGGGGACATAAGTGAAAATTCTATTTTAATTTTCGCACCATGTTTTTTCAAAGAAACAAAAACAAAGAAGCGATTAAGCCGGGCAAACCGGTGTTGGTTTTTGATTTCGGCAGCGAGTCGGTAAAAATCCTCCATTGCAATTATCTGCAGGAAGGTTTGGAAGTCTTAGGCGGAAAGAAAGTCAAATATCCCGCAGGCGCCATAGACAGCGAAGGAACTGTCCGCTCGGAAACGATTCAGGCGGCTTTGGGCGAGGCGGTGCGGGAATTGATTCCCGAGGGCCCCAGAAAAACCGGCACAGCCGCGGTTGTGGGTATCGGCGGGCTGGGTATAGAGGGCTATACCAGCCAGATAACTTACCGCCGGGCGATGCCAAAGCGGCCAATTGAAAACGGCGAGTTTAAGTCTATGGTAAAACGAGTGCAGGAGCGGGCCGGCCAGATAATGTCAAAAATGGTGGCGTGGGAAACCGCCTCGGGGCAGGAAATGACGGTGGTGAATTCGGAAGTTTTGGAGATTACGCTCGACGGTTACAGCGTGGCCTCGCCGGTCGGCAGCACGGGCGAAAAATTAACTTTTTTGGTTTACAACGCTTACATAAAATCCCCCCAGCTAAAAAGCATCGCGGCATGCGCGCATAATCTCGATCTGGAAATTATTTCCATCAGCAGCACCATTTACGCGCTTTTGCGCACGGCCTTGGAAGAATACGGCCGCCATTTTTCCGCTCTGGTTTTGGACATTGGCGCAAAAACTTCCGATGTCGGGGTTATCAACGGCGGGCGGATTTTGGGACACATAAATTTTGACGCCGGCGGCAGCACGTTTACCGA
>JBBUGP010000048.1:1375-7315 GCA_038077895.1 Patescibacteria group bacterium | reverse complement strand
ATTGTGCCCTATTTGCAGTCAGAGCGCTGGCAGGCGGCTCTTTCCGACAACGAGACTTTGCGCGTGGAAGCTTTAGTCCCCGGACATTTAAAAGGTTTTGCGGACGCGACCCGAAAATTAAACTCGTCGGCAGATGTTCCGGTTTTAGCGGTCGCGCTGGATGCTCGCGATTTGGTTTGGCAAAGCGGGGAAGGAGGTTTCTGGGGAAAGTTTCAAATCTACAAATGATGACAAATCTATGAATGTCTACAAATCTTAAAAAAGATTATCCGTAGCCATTTGTAGATTTGTTCTGATTCGTAGATTTGAGCTTTAGATTTTTATTATGCCGCGCACGATTTATCTGGCCTTTGACGAAGAAGTCATCTCGGCTTTGCAAAAAATCAGAAAAGCCGGAAGCGATGACATTATTTTAGTCGTGCCCAAAGGCGCGAGGATTTTTCGCAATCTAACCAACCTTAAGCTTCTGCGCGAGCAGGCTCAAAAGTTTCAAAAAAAACTGACGCTGGCCACGGCCGATGAGAAAGGCAGGGTCTTGGCGACTCGAGCCGGTCTTGTTTTAAATACCGACGCGGCCGTGTTAAAGGAAGAAATTGCCAAATCTTCAATTTTAGTTACGAACGGTCCCCGTCGGCCGCTGGGCGACATTGTCCCGAGAAAACCCATCGCCACCGCCCCAGTCGTTTCCGTGGAAAGCAAGCCGCTTGAGACAAAAGAGGAGCTCTCCAGTTTAATCGGTCCGAAAAGCCAATCTCGCGCCATTGAATTGCCGCAAAAGATAAAACAAACGGACAAGCCCAAGAAAAACTTTTTAAAATATTTAGTTATCGGAACAGCGGTGGTTTTTCTGGTAGCCGGAACCTTGTTATTTTACGTCCTGCCGCAAGCCGAGATTTTGGCAGCGCCGCGCAGCGAACCGGTCACTCGTGATTTGGAATTACTGGTTGACAGTCAAGCCGCGATGCCGGACGCTCAAAATTTATCCATTCCCGGCAAAAAAATAACCGAGGAGATAAGCGACGAGGGTGAGTACCCGACAACGGGGATAAAAAACATCGGGGAAAAGGCTTCGGGCTTCGTAACCTTGTATAACTTTTCCAAAAATACTCTGATTTTAAAAAAAACCACCACCCGGCTGGAAGCCAACGGCAAGGTTTATTATTTCTTGCAGGACGTGGGCAACATTCGTCCGACCGCCCGAATCGGCACCGATTTGGAAATTGACCCCACCAGTTTGATAGACCCTGTGCCCATTGTAGCCGCGGAAGCGGGGGAAGCTTCCAACCTTCCCGCCGGAACGCGGTTTGAGATTTATAACGAAGTCTTCGGGCACAAGGCCGAACTTTTATACGCTATCAACGGCAACCCAATAGCCGGCGGCACGAATCGGCAGGTGAAAATCATCTCCGAAGCCGATGTCAAAGCCGCTCGAGCCGATTTGGCCAAAAAAGTGGCCGCGGAGATGATGGAGCAGATGAAAGGCAAGCTCTCCGCCGATTCGCGTTTGGCCGATAATGCTTATGGCGTCGAGATTATGGAGGAATCTTTAAGCAAACCGGTAGGCGAGGAAGCGGAAAACTTCAAGCTTACTCAAAAAATCAAAATTAACGCGCTAGTCTACGACGAAAAAGACGTTCGCGATTTGATTGTGGAAAGGATAGTAAAGTTGCTGCCGGAAAACAAGTATTTGCTATCGGAAGGCGAACAGAACCTCTCTTCCCAGTTCGTTTCGCTGGATCTAAGCGCCGGCTCTGGCACGCTGCGCGCGCATTTCGAGTCGCGGATTAAATATCGGGTAAATCCGGAATTTTTGGTCAAAAGCATTTTGGGAAAAAACGAAACCCAAGTCAAGGAAATTCTGCTTTCCCGTCCGGAAATTGAGGATCTGAAAGTGAATTTCTATCCTTTTTGGGTAAAAAGCGTGCCGCGTTTTGAAAGCAAGGTGAATTTTAAAGTTTTACCTTAATTTATGCGGGATATAGTTTTGCTTTCCCTAGGCGGTTCCATTCTCGTGCCCGATGAGGTGAACCAAGATTATTTGCGAAAGTTTGTCGCCTTTATTAACCGCAACCGCAGCCGCTGGCGGTTTATTATTGTCGTCGGCGGCGGGAAGACTTGCCGGAATTACCAAAACACAGCAAGGCGAGCAGGCGTAAAAAATCCTGCTTTTTTGGATTGGGTGGGCATAATGGCCACTCGCCTAAACGCCGAGCTCTTACGCTCGGTTTTTGGGCCTCTGGCGGAAGATAGGGTGGTTATCGACCCCACCAAAAAATTCCGTTTTAAAAAATCCGTGATGATCGCCGCCGGGTATAAGCCCGGCTGGTCCACGGATTTTGACGCCGCTTTGCTTGCCAAAAATTACGGCGCGAAGCGGATAATTAACTTGTCCAATATTGATTCCGTCTATAACAAGGATCCGAAAAAGCACCGCGACGCCGCGCCTGTAAAGTCCGCGACTTGGAAGGAATTTTTCAAAATCATCGGGACGAAATGGAATCCAGGCGACAATCTGCCCTTCGATCCTGTGGCTTCGAACCTCGCCCAAAAAGAAGGAATGGAAGTGATTATCGCCAACGGCTGGAATTTGAAGAATCTGCAAAACATTTTGGACGCAAAAAAATTCCGCGGAACCAGGATTTTTTGATCTCCTTTTTTAAACGAAATGAAAATAAGTCCTATTTTGACGGCCGTCAAAATAGGGCTTATTTGTTTCGCCTCAAGCTCAATTCGACATCTCGCAATTTGACAAGAATTTGACAAGAGAATTTGACAAGAGGCGCTAGCAGGTGTAATCTCAAAGGAACTTTCAGGAGGAAGGATATGTTGGGAATCGAAGTGTTCGAGCTGTCGGAACCGGCGGCGGTAGGGCTCCGGCTTATCGGGTGTTTTTCTCGCAACGAAACCCTGTTTATCATGCCTTCAGAGACTGTCGGCTCATTTTTTGGAGACGTTTTCCAGAGACATCGGCAGGGCAAGTTGCAGATCGTGCTGGATCTGTCCAAGACAGCTCCCATCAGCGAAGAGGGAATCGAACAGATCATCCATATTGCGATCAATACGATCGTCAATCACCAGCACCGACTGATCATTGTCGGAATGGCCGATAAAGAACGTGCGCGCTTATTCAAATCACCGAAAGCGCGAAACGTCAGATGTCTTTCTCTCATCACCTTTTACGATTCGGTCCTCGAAGCGCAGATACCATAACGGCTTCAATCCTAGCGGGTTTTTTTTATTTCACGTTATACACAAAAATCGAATTGCCGATTTTAGCTGCCGGAGTTTGGTTTCGCAACCAATCATAATCCGACTGGCCGAATTTTTGCGCGTAATATTTCGCGTTTTGCAGGAAGGTTACCGAAACCGCGATCCAGCCGCGAGCCTGCCCATATTGCGCGTGCCATTCCTGATAGACCGAATTGGCGCAATCGTAACCGCCGGGCGTTCTTATCAAATTTCCCAATCCGTCATATTTGCGGGCGCAGAAATAATATTTCGGCTCGCCGCCGCCAAAGTAATCCAATTTCAATTTATCAACTTCCGGGTGCGCGTTTACCCAGGTTTTTAAGCGTACTAAATCTTGCCCCCAGTCGACGTTAGAGTCGGTAAAGTATAGATATGCGTTTTTTCCGCCGCCGATGATTTCGTTGTGGTAGGAAATATAGTGCGGAAAGCTGGCTACGGATGACACGCCGTACCAGAACAGCAGTAAGCCCAAAACGCAAAGGCTGATTTTTCGGGCGAGCTTCCCGCTAAAACTTTCAAAGAATTTTATACTGCTGTCCGAAACCAAAATATAAATCAGCGGAAAAATCGGAAAAAGATGGCGGATGCCGAGATTTAAGTTGCCGGAGATGCTGATCGCCACGTAAAAAGCCGCAAAGAACAGAAAAATTAGTTTTAACAAATTATTTTTAGTCCAGAGTTTAAAGGTCGCCCACCATCTTTGCACCCGCAGCGCGAAAAATCGTCGAACCGCTAGAACGCAAGCCAGAACAGTCAGCAATAATAGCGCCAACGGTTCTTTTAGCAGATAAGAAGCCGGGAAATACCATTTAAAGCTTTGGTTGGAAACCGCGCCCAAAAAGTAGGTGGTGTTGCCGCCGGCGACTCGTCCAAATACCATCGTTACGCCCAGCAGGTATTGGGCGAGTGGTTGGAAAAATTTGTTATAGCTCATTTTTACGTAAAGTTCCACGATCGGTTTCGCGCCTTCCGAAGGCAAGGAAACCCGAATCAGCTCCGCTTGCTTGTCGGGGGGGAAATTCAACGTGTGGGGAACATAGAAAATCCAGACCAAAATCGTTGAAGCCGCGATCATTATGATGTAACTTAGCAAGTAGGTGTATGTCCGCTTCAGGAAAAGGTTCGGAATTTTTTTGGCAAAATAAAAATTAAACGGCAAGGCGTTTTTTGTGGCGAGCAGGACGATGCAGATGATGCCGAAATAGAAAGGCAGCAGCAAAACCGCCGAGAATTTCGTCAGTTGGGCGATTGCTAAGCCCACCGTGGCGCCGGCCAGAGTTTTGCCGGAGGGTTTGTTTAAAAACAGTCCAAAGCTGGTTAACGCCAAAAAAATTGAAAAGGTGATGCCTAAATCCGTGGTAACCAGATGGTTGTGCGCCAGGAAATTCGGGGAAAGCGCGTAGAAAAATAGCGAAAGCAAAGCGGTTTTAGTGCCGAAGTTTTTCCGGCAGACCGCGTAAATCAACCAGCCAAAAAAGACCGCGAGCAATAAGATGGGCAAACGGGAAAAAAACAAAATCAACTGGGCGGAATTTCCGTAATGATACAGAAAATGCCAGCCCGCCTCCCACTGTCCGTTGACGTCGGAAGTCCAAGCCGGAATCTCGGTGGGAAACTTTAGATTCAAAAATAACAAAGGCAGACCGGCCAGATCTTTAATCAAGGGCGGATGTTCGGGATTCAGGCGATAGTCGCCAAAAGCCACATAACTATAGCCGGCCGGAATATGGGCGATTTCGTCAACAATAGCCGAATCGCCGATCATTGCGCCAAGCCCTAAAAGAAGTATGAAAGAAAGGAGCAGGACGACCAGTGCCCGGCGGCGGTTTTCAAAAAAGTTTGCCATTTTTGTATGAACTTGTAAAAAAACTTAGTTTTAATTATGATTTCCCTAGATATTATAATTTTTTTGTCGTGAAATACCTTTTGTTTTCAGCAAAATCTCGTTTTTTGTCTTTTTTTCAAGATGGGACCTTTTCCAGCCCGCTAATCAAGTATCCTTGGCTTGCGGCATTGTTCATTAACATTATAATGTGGATTTTAATCCTCATCAAGATTCGAACGGATTATCGGCCGATCCCCTTGCATTTCAACGCGTTTTACGGAATAGAATTCGTGGGCCCAGGTTTTTTATTTTTCGAACTGCCGCTCGTGGGCGCGGGGATGATGGTTTTAAACTTGTTCTTATCCCGCATGGCTTTCCGGCGTGAGGAATTTTTAGCAATCTTGATTGCATTCGGAACCGCCGTTATCCAGTTGCTGTTTTTGATAGCCGTTTTAAACGTTATAGCGCTCATCAGCTAATAAATTTAGGACATAAGCGGCAAATGCGTAACTCCTATTACAGACTTACCCGCTTGAAAGAAAAAACATTTTTCTATCGTTTTTTGGAAACAATTCCCGGCCTGTTGACATGGGGAACTTTTTTGTCGGCCATTTTACTGTCTTATTGGCGGCCGATGTGGGTCGCGTTTTTTATTATTATTTTCGATCTTTATTGGGTGCTGAAAGCCGTGAATATCGGGTTACACCTGACTTTTGCCCATCAAAAAATTTCAATCCATTCCAATTATGATTGGCTGGGCCAGGATGTCAAAAGATTGGCAAAATGGGTAAAAGAAAACGAAATAAAGAAAGTTTACACCCAGGTTTTTACCAACGTTCCCCTGGGATATTATTTAGGAGAAGCCT
>JBBUGP010000048.1:0-1365 GCA_038077895.1 Patescibacteria group bacterium | reverse complement strand
TGACCTCGGTTTCCGAATTGATTAAAAGTTATGAGAGGGATGTTCTGAAAGCCAGAAAAAAAATGTTGCGAGAAGATTTAAAAAATCAGATAAAAGTTTTGAAAGGGGTTATGGCCCGCGCAGGCAATCAGGATTTCCGTAAAATTACCCACCTGATTTTATTGCCCACCGTCCGCGAGTCGGTTGAAGTATTAACTAGCTCGATAAAATCTTACCTAGCCTGCGATTATCCGGCCGACAAAATGGTCCTGGTGCTGGCCTGTGAGGAACGGGCGGGGGAGTACGGCCTGCGGGTGGCCGCCGAAATTAAGTCGAGATTTGAAAAGAGCTTTTCAAAGCTGCTGGTGACTTTTCACCCGGACGGCATAGCCGGCGAAGCCAAAACCAAGGGCGCCAACATAACTTACGCGGCGAAGGAAGCGAAAAAAATTCTTGATGAATCTGGCGTCGATTACAAAGATGTCATCGTATCCGCCTTTGACGCTGACAGCGTGGTAACGCCCCAATATTTCGCCCAGCTCACTTACGCTTATCTAACCTGCGAATCGCCGACCCGCACATCCTATCAGCCGGTGCCGATTTATAATAATAACATTTGGGACGCGCCGGCTTTTAACCGTCTGGTGGCGATTAACAGCAGTTTTTGGCAGATGGTGGAGTCTTCGCGGCCCGACCGCCTCATCACTTTTTCTTCCCATTCGATGAGCATGCAGGCGCTGGTCGAGGTTGATTATTGGCCGGTTGACGTGATTTCCGAAGATTCCCAGATATTTTGGCGCTGTTTTTTGCACTACCATGGCGACTACCGAACCGTGCCTTTGTTTACTTTTGTTTCTTTGGACGCAGTGGTTTTGGAATCTTATTTAAAATCCTTGGCTGGTCAATATAAACAAAACCGTCGATGGGCTTGGGGCGTGGTGGATTGGCCTTACGTGGTTGACGGTTTTCGAAAAGACCCAAAAATTCCTCTCTGGAAAAAATTGCTTTATGCCGAGCGGCTTTTGGAAGGCCATTATTTTTGGGCCACCGCCGCTCTGATGATTGCCGCGTTAGGCTGGCTGCCCTTGTTTTTGGGTGGAGCGCGTCTTGCCAACCGGGTTCTGGCCGTGAATCTGCCCCAAGTGACCGGCACGATTATGACTATCTCGACGATCTTTTTAATCTTGTTCGTCGCTTTATTTTTTATTCTCCTGCCTAAGCGGCCGCATCACCGATCGGCTCTCGATAATGTATGGATGCTGCTGCAATGGCTCTTGGTGCCGGTTTCTTCAATTTTTTTCGGCGGCTTTCCGGCCATTGACGCCCAAACCCGCCTAATGTTCGGCAAATATATGGAATTTTGGGTAACGCCGAAAGTGAGGAAAG
>JBBUGP010000047.1:0-2493 GCA_038077895.1 Patescibacteria group bacterium | reverse complement strand
AAAAAAATATAAAATCCCAAACCCAAAACCAACAATGCCAGCAAGATTACTAAAATCAAATACACCAGCTCCAAACTGACACGGGACGCCCCAAGCTGGATGGCGGTTGCCATTACGGACATCTGAATTTGCGGGCTGGGCGGGCTTTGCAAGTCGCCTAAGCGGCTTTGCAGCCAGAGTAGGTAATTACCGCTTGCCAAAAAAGTGGTATGGCGGTAAAACCATTCGCCTCGCTGGTCCGCTGTTACGGAATAACTGGAGGTTTCCCCGGTTTGCAGGTTCTGTAAATAGATAACCACTTCCGCCCCGGAAGCATCGGTTTTGCCGCCGACGTAAAAAATGTCTTCGTTAGTGATATTTTTGGAAACCGTGGTCAAAAACGGCGGATTAAGCTCGGAGGCTTGGATCGTCCCGCCCGACAAGGCAATCAAACCAATGGAAACGGCCAAGACCAACGCCGCCAGTTTGCCGTAGCGACTGCGGTATTCTTGCAGTTCATCAAGCTTTTCGCGCAAGGTGGTTGGCAACTCTTTAATGGTCTTCTTTTTTTCCACCTCCAGATGCCAGCGCTGCAAGCGCCAAGCGGTAAAAACCAACAATAAAAGCAAAATCGTGGCTATAGGCCAAAACCAGATCCACGGGATAACCGCCAGTCCTCGAACTTCTATCCCCTGCCCGGAAATAATTTTAAACATAACCGGCACGATGCTTAAACGTTGCGTCACCTCGCGGTAATTCCCGCTTTTATCATAAGCGTGTAAGATTAAGTCGTAATTGCCGATTTGCAATTCGGGCATCACATAGGGGCTGATGATCTCGATAAACAACGGCTGGGAATTATTAGCGGCTTGCACCAGCGGACTTAAAGGCACGACTTTTAATTCGTAATGATCCAGCCCGGAATGTCCGTCGGTGGTGGCGAATTCCAAAATCGGCTGGCGGCGCGTGGTGCGGGCTTCCGGAATAACTTTTACCGGAAATTCCGCCGGTGGGTTGGCGTCGATATTGAGCGCGAAATGCGTCACCCCACCCCAATTGTCGCGACGCAGGGCTTTGAGATGAAAATAATGCACGCCGTCGGATAAATTCCGATAAGTGACGATGGTCCGGTCGCCTTCGCTAATGTCATCGGGAATGTCGGCCGGTATATCGTTAATAATATAACTGTAGCCTTCTATCCCCGCCTCCTCGCCGGCCCAAGCCAATTGCGCGTTGGTGTTGGAGTACCACTTGGCCTGATCCGGATGCGTCACCGAAGCAACCAAGGGCCCGGCGGGCGGCGGCAAAACCAGCTGATATACTCCGTTCTGGGTATTTTTTAAAACATTGGTGCCGAGGCCATCGTTGGCCAGCACCTTGGTTTCGTCGCGGAAGCGCAAAAGCGCCGAGCCCACGGCTTTTACCCGAAATGTCAGACTGATTACCAAGCCGTTGCTGACGTTAAGCCCGCCCGGGATGCCGCCTTGCAAATCCACTATCCCCGCTGTGTTATCAAAGCGCGGCGGGCTGGAATAAACCGAGATGACGGATTGTCCCGCTCCTTTGGGCACCAGCTGCAGCTTGTCCGGAGGAAAGGCCAAAAGCGTCCGGATGGTATTGATATTCTCTTTTTCCGTGTCCAAATACACCGAGACGTCGAAAGTGCTGCCGACGGTAAAAGTGCCACCGGCCGGCCCGAGAGAAAACGAGGCCGCGGAAACTTTCTGCGGATTGCCAAAAAACGCGGCAATACCAAACCCAACCGCGATTACGCTGGCGACAATGGCGGCTGACGGCTTTTTATACAATTTTCTTTTCGAAATTTGCTTCACTTGCGATTTTTGTTTTCCGGCGATTTTTATAATAGATCGCGGATCCGAGAAGAATAAGCAATAATCCTATCGCGATCCAAATCGCCCAGGTTGGCACATAAGCGGGATAAGAAATTTCCACGGCCCGGGCGTTTCCCGCGTGATCATACGCCCGGACTTCGATTTTCTCTGCAAACCAGTTTTTTTTCAAAGAAAAAGGAGAGGATGCCGATTCAAATTTCCCCCATCCCGTCTTTACTTTATAATCCAAAATTCCAGACATTTTGTCAACTGCGGAAAAAGATAAAACCGGTTCTCCGTCCAATATCTCCGGCTGGCGAATTATGTCAACGGAAAAAGGCTCGGGCGGCGTGGCGTCGATTTGCGCCTGAAATACTCCCGCTTCCTGCCAAGAGCGGTCGCCGGCTTTGCTTAAAAGCTTGAAATAATAAATGCCGTCCGGCAGATTGTCGAAAACCAGGGTTTTATCCACAGCATCAGCCGTTTCGTCTGGCAGCATATCCAGATTCGAGCTGAAACTGTAGCTGTAGATTTCGCCGGGATTCGGCTCGACTTTTATTTCCACTTTTCTTTCTTGGCTCCAAGATTTTTGATCCGGATGCGAGGACGAACTCATGGCTACCGGCTTTGCCTCATCCGGCATAATTAGAAAGTTCAAGGCCTGAAAACTTAACGGCAGTTC
>JBBUGP010000046.1:0-5637 GCA_038077895.1 Patescibacteria group bacterium | reverse complement strand
AGGGAGAAGCTGAGAATTTCCTTTTCACTGAAGGAAAACCAAAGTTCACTACAGGGCGTGTTTGAAAAAGACCACATCGCCGTCGGCGACAACATATTCGCGGCCTTCCGTGCGCAGCCAGCCGCGGTCGCGGGCCGAATTCCAGCCGCTGGCTGACAGCAGTTTCTGCCAGTTTATTACCTCGGCCTTGATAAAACCCTTTTCAAAATCGGTGTGGATTTTACCGGCGGCTATAGGCGCTGAACTTCCGGAAAGCGTTGTCCAAGCGCGGGTTTCGTCCGGCCCGGTGGTTAAAAAGGTGATTAACCCGAGGGTTTTGTAGGCGGCTTTGATCAGCTTGTCCAGTCCGGATTCTAAAAGTCCCAATTCTTTTAAATAATCCGCGCGCTCTTCTTCGGAAAGCTCGGCCAGTTCGGCTTCCAGCTTGGCGTCGATGGGAATAAGCGATTCGTCGCCGGCCGGATTTGACTTATTGGATCCATAGGACTTATAGGTCCTATTAGTCGTATCGTATTCGGTATTCGCGATATATAAAATCGGCTTGGCGGTTAAAAGCTGGAGTTCTTTCAGATTTTCTTTCTCCTCCTCGGACATCGCCACCTCTCTTGCCATTTGTCCGGCCGACAATCCGGTTTCAATTTTTTCCAAGGCTTGGAGTTTGAGGATGGTTTTTTTATCGCCCGATTTGGCTTCGGAACGCGTGGCCTCCAGCCGTTTTTTTAGCGTAGCCAGATCGGCCAGAATAAGCTCGGTTTTAATGGTTTCCATATCGCGCCCGCCGTCCACCTTTCCTTCCACGTGCAGGATGTCGGGGTTATCAAAAAACCGCACCACCTCGGCGATGGCGTCAGTTTCGCGGATATGCGAAAGAAATTGATTGCCCAGGCCTTCGCCCTTGTGGGCGTTTTTTGCCAGCCCCGCGATATCGACAAACTCGATGATCGTCGGCACGATTTTTTTGCTGTGTTCCAGCTCGGCCAGTTTGGAAAGCCGTTCGTCGGGAACGGCCACAACGCCGACGTTGGGGTCGATGGTGGCAAAAGGATAATTGGCGGCCAAAACCTTTTGGCGGGTCAGGGCGTTAAAAAGGGTGGATTTACCGACATTAGGCAGGCCGACGATGCCAATAGATAGGGGCATTGACAAAGATTAAAAAAATAAGTAGGATAACATTTGCGAAACCAAGGGGGATAAATGGATCTTGAGATTATTGCGGCAAGGATTAACGCCATTTGCCTGTTAAACTGTCCCGATTTATCGCCGCATGGCGAGTATCTAATCCGGGTAGAGTTGGCCGGATCCGGCAGGTTAAATTTCGTCCGTAGCGATGGTGTAATTGTTCCCGCAATCTGCTGGGAGGCCGACGAAAAGATTTTCTTTCAGTTTGAAGATTTCTCTCGAACCGTCGTCGGGGTCCGCAAGCGGCAGCTGCTGGGCGAGCTTAATTGAGCCGGCCCTTTTTTATTTGTTCCAATTCTTTTTGGAACATCGCCAGCAGGACATTGATTCTTTTATGATCGTCCTGGTCTTTGGTTTTAAGCGAAGCGAACTGCAAGCTTTTAATCACGCTTTCCAAAATTTGACCTGCCATTTCCGGATGGCGCTTGAAATCGGGATTCTTGACGTATTCGGCCACTTGCCCCGCTTTTAAAAACACCAAAGCGCGGGGAATCGACGGGTCGGTATTGCGCATTTCCGCAAGACGCAGGAAAGGGAAATCTTTCATTAATTGGGATTTTGAATCTTTGACGGCGGAATCCGTGCTGGTGGTGATTTGCAAGCCTAAAGACGGTTTGCCGTCAATATAGGCAACAGCATCAACGGCCTTGCCGCCACTTTCGCGTTTGCCGCTATCTTCAGCCGGCGTTGCGCGGCGAATTTCCACGCCGGGAAAATTATTCCGAAAAAATTCTATCACGGTTTCTTCCGCTTCTTTTCCCCAGTCGCCAATATCTTCCCGTGACGGCGGGTTTTGCCGCTGTTTGTCAATTTTGTGAACATAACCAAGCTCGGGGCTTCCCATATTTTTTGATTAAACAGTCTTAGAGTATTTATCGCAAGTCTGCTATATAGATTACCATACTGGGAAAAATTGCCGTAGAGTTTTATAAATGATCCAAGAAGCCTAATCCAGAGAACTTAAATTCACCGCTAATTCGTCTTTCCAGATCATTTGTGGGTAGGCTTTGAGGGTTGTTGTCACGTATTTTTTGCGTTGATCATAGGTGGCCTGATCTTGGGCTTCAAACTTGATTGTGATATATGGGCCGTTTTGCGAATAGCGAAATACCATCATGCCATCAGGCAAATCAGCTCTTACGCCATCGTCGCCGGGAATGACAGTATCGTCGGTTATTTCGGCTTTAGGATAGTCCTTCTTAAATTTTATCGCTAGGTTTTTTACTACTTCAGCTTTAACCTCATCGGGGCAGCCGATTTTGATTTCCGGGGAAGAAATATATTTAGGAAAGCTTTCATAAAGCTGCTCTAAAGTCGTGTTTTTATCTGATAGGTATTCCAGAAGTCTTAGCACGGCATAACAGCCGTCGTCGTGGCCGTAGGCATTATCCGCAAAAAAGAAATGGCCCGACAGCTCCCCGCCGAATGCCGCTTTCTCCTTGGCGATTTTGCTCTTAATAAAAGAGTGTCCGGTTCGCCACATGACCGGAATACCACCGCTCCTCTTAATCACTTCTCGAACAACCTGGGAGCACAAGGTATTGAAAACAATTTTTGAATTTGGAAACCGTTCTAAAATTTCTTTAGCGAAGATCGCCACCAAAACATCGTTCCAAAGCACGTGGCCTTTAGCGTCGACAACTCCGATCCGGTCTCCGTCGCCATCAAACGCCACACCAACATCCGCCCTTGAGGATACCACGGCTTTACTGACCCTGTCCATGATCTCTGTGGCAGTGGGGTCGGGCGTCCCCATGGGAAAATGACCATCTGGCTCCAGATTCTTGCCTATAACTTCGCAACCAGCGCGCTTGAAAATTTCTGGAGCGAACGGGCCTGTCGTGCCGCGGTTGCATTCCACGACCACCTTGTATCGTTTTTTAATCCTGACCCTTTTCAGGACATCGCTGTAATAATCCTCGGCAACATTTTCATACTCTACCGTTCCTTTCTCGTCTGAATTGAAATAATTGTCATTCTCAACTATCTCGCGAATCTCTTCTACTTCCTTCGGACCAGTGGTCAGCGAATAACCGATAGCCAGCTTAAAGCCGTTGAAGTTATAAGGATTATGTGAGGCCGTAATCATGACGCCGCCATTGGTTTGATATCGATATTGCGCGTAATAAACCATCATGGTCATAACCATACCGAGGTCAATTACGTCTACTCCCATTGCGGTCAAACCTTTTATGAATGCCGTTTGATATTCCGCGCCACTAAGACGGCAATCTCGGCCAACTACGGCTTGCCGGACTTTGCGCCGACGCAAAAAAGTGCCGTAGGCTTTGCCGATAGCTTCAACTTTTTTGGCGTCAAAATCTTTGTCGACGACACCTCGAATATCGTAGTTTCGGAAAACGAAAGGATTGATTTTCATATTGATAAAAAATATTAACTGTTTAGAAATACAGAAATTATTATATCATTTTTTTCTCGTTTAAGCGACTTAGATATAAATTCAAGGGCCATCCTTGTTTGAAAAAAGAGCTTAAAAAAACCCTCGTCGGCGCGAGAGTATGTTCGAGAATGTATTGCTCGGCGGCTTTTATCCGCCACAGGACCGTGTTTAGGGGCAGGCCAGTTTTTTGGCAGATTTGTTCTGCAGTTTGCCCACTCTGAAAAAGGCGGTAAAGCTGAAACGTAAGCGACTCGGAACAGCAACTGGTCACATTCATAGGTTTCCCCCTTCGTCCTGATTATATACTTTAAATTTTTAAAGCCGAAGTGGATAAGTTTTTTTATTCGCGTACGCGAATAAAAAAAGCCAAGTTGCGGCTCAACATGGCACTGAACTGTAATTCTGAGAAATGTCGCAGGCGCCCAGATGTTCTTTAAGGGCGCGCAGGTCGGATTCGAGAGGATGAAAGAGAGTCACGCGAATTACGCGAGGATTGGGAGGGTTTCCATCATCCGGGCTGCTGCTGGCGATATGTCTGATACCGACGTCGTTTAGGCGGTCGTCTGCGATCCTATCCAAAGCTTGACGGGCGGAACTTTCATCGTTGAAAATTGCATAGTAGGTTCGGTAAGGATGCTCGCCCAGAACGCAATTCCCCATTGTGTCCTCCTGTTTTTCGTCTAGGCCTCAAAGCAACAGGCCGATTTTTTGTTTCACTTCGGTTAAGGTTTGATTGGCGATTTTATGGGCGCGCTCGCCGCCTTCAGCCAAGATATCGCGCAGGTCTTCCGGCCGGGCGAGCAGCGTTTTTTTCTTTTCTCGAAATTCGGCGAAGCGTTCGGCAATGTCGGCGGCCAAAACTTCTTTTAGTTCGCTGTATTTTAGCGTTCCGATTTTGTGTTCGGAATTGAAATGTTTGATTTCATCCGGTTTGCCGAAGTGTTCCAGCAGTTGCAGCAGATTTCCCACGCCCGGCGATTTGGCATCGCCTTCGGTGGCGGTGACGGCTTTTTTGAGCTTGCGTGTAATTTCCTCGGGCGAATCGTCAAGCATTAAGGCTTCGTCTCCCGTCTTGCTCATTTTTTTCGTCGGATCGGTTAAGGACATTATCCGCAAAGGCTGGCGCAGGAAGGTTTTGGGTTCCGGAAAAGTCTGGCCGAACTTATTATTGAATTTGCGGGCAATCACGCGAGCCAATTCCACGTGCTGGGTTTGATCGTCGCCGACCGGCACGGCCTCGGGCTTATACATTAAAATATCCGCGGCCATTAAAGCCGGGTAGGTTAAAAGTCCGGCATTTATGTTTTCTTTGTGCTGTTGGGATTTGTCTTTAAACTGCGTCATGCGCTGCAATTCTCCCAAAGGCGTGAGACAGTCAAAAATCCAAGCCAGTTCGGCGTGTTCCAAAACCTGGCTTTGTACGAAGAACGTGCTTTTTTTCGGGTCAATGCCGGCCGCCAGATAATCGGCGGCTACTTGCAAAGTATTTTCGGTTAGTTCCGCGGGCTTAAAAGGCGTGGTTAAAGCATGCAAATCGGCAATAAAAAAGTAACAGTTGTGCGTCCCGCCGTTTTGCAGTTCCACGAACTGCTTTAAAGCCCCCAGGTAATTGCCGATATGCAATCTGCCGGATGCCCGAATGCCGGAAACGATGGTGAGTGGTTTAGCCATATCTAAATTATACAAGGACTGCCCTTGTTTCTACAAGGGCAGTCCTTGTCCCGCCTGATATTTTCGTTTGTATCAACAGAAAGCAGATAACGGTCTATTCTAGTTTCTCAAATGTCAAGGATACTCTTTGTGAATTTTATGAATTCAGATTTGACAAAAATGCGTTAGAGAGTAAGAATATAACCAGTGTCATAAGGAGGGTATATGTCGCAAAAATTGAATGGCTCCGCCTTAAGGAGGTACCTTAGGCCAAGTGTTCGGCCCGCTGGAGTGTCAGACAAGGATTTTCACGCGGCCATCACGGAAATGGCCAGGCTCGCACGACAGAGGGTGATCATGGCCGAATGCGGGCCCTGCCCCTGTCCTTTTTTGCCCGATTCAGGATT
>JBBUGP010000045.1:0-1616 GCA_038077895.1 Patescibacteria group bacterium | reverse complement strand
CCGGGGCGGATTGTTGTAATAGTATTTTCTTCGCCTGCGTCTGACCATTATTTTTGCGAACGACCCCTTCCCTATATCCTTCTCCCCTTGCGGGAGAAGGTGCCCGACCTGCCATCGCCATCGGCCTAAGCCGAAGGCGATGGCAGGCGGGAGGGCGGATGAGGGGTAAGGGGAGGAAAAGATTATTTTTTATTTCAAAACCCGAGTCTCTACTCTACTATTTTAGCATTTTTTTGGCCTTTTGAAAAGCACTAAAACGGCTCATATGGCTATTTGAGCGGTTTTGGCGCCACGCCTACTGCAACATTGACACCCTTCCGATAAAACTCTATAGTGTAAAGCTAAACAGGTTCAAGGAGGAAACAATGCAAAACGCATTAAAGGCAGAGATCGCGATTGAAACGGCGCTCAAGGGAGTAGCGGTTAACCCTCTCAAGACCGGTCCTATTTACAAATTAATGGACGGGCGCTTCCATCTTGTCGCCAGCTTCGAAGGGAAGACGGCGAAAGTCTGGGGAAGAATCGTGGCTGTCCATTTCGATACGGATGAGGCGGACGGGGGGGGGAAGTTTTGGCTGGAGGTCAGCGCCCGCCGAATCTTCGGCTGTAAGGTGATCAAGATCAGGCCGGTGGCTAAGACCGAGCCAGATAATCCGTCCGGCTGGTGTCTGGTTTTAGAAGACATCATGGAAGTCGTGATAGTGCCGCTTCAGCTGTTCGAAATCCTGCAGTAGTCGCCGTTTGATCGCTGCCAGCGGAAGCTTTACAAAGCCCGAGTGGAAGCATCGCTTCCCGCCCGGCTTTTTTTATTAATACAACCTCCTCTTGATCTCCTCCTTTGAAAGGAGGAGAAAACTAATGTCAATAAAAACCGCCCGGGGGTAAGCCTGATTTTTCAAAATCCCGGGCGGTTTTTAAAACTTTTTGTTTTTCAAAATTAGACTGGCCGCTTTACCTTAATCTTCTTGGTCTTAGCCTTCGCGGCTTTGGGCAGAGTAACCGTCAAAATTCCGTCTTTCAGTTCGGCCGCAACGCCTTCCACATCAATGTCCACTGGCAGAATAATCGAGCGGCTAAACGGTCCCCAGTAACATTCCTGATAAAAATAATCTTCTGGCCTAACCTCTTCGGGCTTCTTGCGCTCGCCCTTGATCGTCACCATGTCATTGGCGATGGTGATATCCAAATCTTCCTCGGTAACGCCGGCAATGGTGGAACGTATAATTACGTTGTCTTTGGTTTGATACACGTCCAAAGTCAGCTGGCCTTCATATTCATTAATCCATTCCTCGCGCTCGCCTCCGTCCTCACTCTCGTCGTCGGTCGGCCGGCGATTACTTCTGGCTTTCGGGCGTTCTTCCTCTTCTTGGCCTTCCCCGGCTTCTTCTTCGGTTTCTTCTTCTTCCGTTGGAGTTTCTTCGGCTTCTTCTTCGATTAATTCTTCTTCATCGGCGGATTTACCAAAAAATTTTCCTTTTGCCATATATTTTCTGCCTGCTTATTAGGCAGGCCTGCGGGTTAATTTACATCTATATCATACCGCTTCCAAACCGCTTTGGTCAAATCCAAAAGGGGATAAATCTTAAAAAGCTCTGGATTACTAATTCGAATTCCCT
>JBBUGP010000044.1:0-3041 GCA_038077895.1 Patescibacteria group bacterium | reverse complement strand
GGAGGGTGGGAGGAGTTAAGTATAGTTTATATGCTCAATAAAATCGTTTTCGATCTAGAAACGCAAAAAAGCTTCGACGAAGTCGGCGGGCGGAACAAGAATCATTTGTTAAAAGTTTCCGTGGCCGTGGCGTATGTATACCCCGAAAACAAATTTCTGGTTTTTGAAGAAAAGAACGTTCATAAACTCGGAGAAATTCTGCAGGAAGCCGACCAAGTAATCGGTTATAACATTGTGAGTTTCGATTACGAAGTTTTGCGGCCTTATTTGCATTTTAATCCCACCACTTTGCCGACTTTAGATCTGTTGGTGGAGGTGGAAAAGGTTTTGGGTCACCGAGTCGGTTTGGATTCAGTCGCTTCCGCCACATTAGCTGCTTCCAAACTCGCTTCCGGCATGGACGCGATTAAATTTTGGCGCACCGGCCAGAAGGATAAATTAAAAGAATACTGCGTCGAGGATGTCCGGCTGACGCGGGATATTTACGAATACGCGCGCGCCAACGGCAAGCTTTTTTACAAAGATTTTTTTACGCGGAAAGAATTTAAAATCAGTCTTCCCGATGCGATAGAACGTCAAAACAAACACAGGCAGAATAGTCTTTTTTGAAATTTTAATATTACCCCTCAAATCTACGAATGGAAACAAATCTACAAATGGCTACGAATAATCTTTTCTGAATATTTGTAGACATCCGTAGATTTGTTCATATTTGTAGATTTGAAGTGTGTTAGACACTTTATGAAAATTAGGAATGTTTAGTTACAAGAAGACAATTCTATTTTTAGTAATCCCGGCTTTTTTGCTCGCAGCTTTCATATTTTTCTACCTGTTTCCCGCTTTTCGCGGACAAATCGCGGTCAAGCCCGATTTTTATTTGGGACCGGTTCGTTTGCACTTTTACAGTTTGACATTTTTACTCGCCGTTGTCGCGGCTTATTTCTTTTTACGGCGCTATGGACCAAATTTCGGGCTGGACGAATCGGCTGTCGAAGACTTGTTGCTTTATAATCTGCTGGCCGGTTTTGCCGGAGCGCGGATCCATCACGTGTTTTCTTTGTGGAGCTATTATTCCGCAGAGCCGCTGGCGATTCTAGAAATCTGGGAGGGCGGACTGGGAATTTTTGGCGGGGTAGCCGGAGGCGCGGCGGCGACTTTTTTGTATTGCCGTTACAAGAAAATCAGTTTTTTGCGGTTAGCGGATTTATTGGCTCCCGCGTTGATTTTGGGCCAAGCCATAGGCCGCTGGGGAAATTTTTTTAATCAGGAAGCCTACGGCTTGCCAACAACCTTGCCTTGGAAGATGTTCGTCGAGCCGGTTAATCGGGCGGAAGAATTTCTCGGTTGGGCTTATTTTCACCCGTTATTCCTTTATGAATCACTTTGGAATTTGCTGGTTTTTTTCATCCTCCTTCGGTTATTTCGGACTAAAACAGATTTTGCTCGCGGAAAAATTTTAGCCGGCTATTTGATTTTGTATTCAGTAGGCAGATTTGGCTTAGAAAATTTGCGGGCCGATCCGACCTTGCTTTTCGGTCATCCCGCAAATCAGATTTTGGCCGTGATCTTTATCGCTCTCGGAGCTGCGATTTTGATAATCGGGAGCCGTGTAGCCACCTTGCCCGGTAGAGGACTTTGACACTTCGCGTTTTAGGCCCTGTTTTAAATAATCGCCGTTTGCGCGAATTACTCCCAGAAAGTTACTCGAGAAAACTTTGACGCGAAGCAAAAGATTAAAGTCAAAGTGCTTCTACCGGGCTTGCCTACAAGGCAATAATTTGGTAATGTTAGAGTGCTTTACCCCGTTAGAGCGCCTCACATAATCTACCTGCGGAGCGCATTTCACCATACAAGCATCGGGTTTAATGCGCCGCATAAGTTCTCTAACGGGGTTTACTTAAAAAATCGGTCATGTTTCAAAAGTTTGTCGCTTTGATCTTGGGTTTCCTGCTCTTTTTATTTTTTTACAGAGACGTCTCGCCTCTTTCGGTTGTGGGGCTTCGGATGATTTGGTTCACTTTGGGAGTAACGGTAGTGAACGCGTATTTTATCCGCCGAGAAATCAAGAAATTTTTGGATCTTTCTTTGCTTTTATTCCCAGTTCTTTTTATCTGGTCGGCAATTGCGGTGGTTTTTCTGCTTCCCGGAGGAGCTTTGAAGCTTTTGGGGATTTTAATCACAATTTTATTGTTCATAAAAATTGAAGCAAACCCCACGGCAAGATACCTCGGCCCTTTCGAAGAAAAAGTATTTTTCATCACTGCCTTTGGATTGTTTTTAGGCGTTTGGACTTTAGATTATTATTTTAACTTCAGCTGGTGGCTGGTTATTCTGTTATTTTTCGGAATTTGCTTCGCGCTTCTTTGGTCGGCGTTTTATCCGCTTGGAACAACATTGTACCGCAAGCTGCTCTACTGCCATTTTGCGGCCTTATTACTAGCGCAGTCGTCTTGGGCATTGCTTTTCTGGTCGTTGCATTATTTTACAATGAGCGTAGTGTTTATGGGATTTTTTTATTTGGCCTGGATAATTTTCCGCCTTCAGTTGGAGGCAAACATAAACGGCAAAAAAGTTTTTTTTCACGTGATGCTCGTAACAGTTTTGGAGGCGACGGCCCTCACGTTCGCCCGATGGTTGCCTCCTAGATAACTTTCGCGATGCGAATACTACGAATTACACACGAATGTTGCGAATTAAATTCGCGGTATTCGCATGATAATTCGCGTTAAATTCGCATCGCAATGACTTTTTGGAAGAAGGAAATAAAGTTCAATCGTCTGAATCTTTTAGGATTGCTTCTGCTGGCTTTTATCCTAAGCGGTTTTGCCTCAGGATTTTTTATGAACTTCGTTTTTCCCCAACTTGCGGACTTTCCGCTTTTTGCCCGTCTTGTTCCCAGGTTTACGGTGGTAATCAATAAAACGGAAGAAATCCATGTTGACGATGGCGTGAATCTCACCAAGCTCTACGGCAATCTGCGCGCTTCGACCATGACCGTCATCAGCGCGGAGGGCGGTATAAATCCTTTTGAAAAGAGTTTT
>JBBUGP010000043.1:0-3517 GCA_038077895.1 Patescibacteria group bacterium | reverse complement strand
GTCATCCGCGCCGTCATTCTCTTCTTTAGCTGGCGCGCGGAAGACAAAAGCCGACGCGGCTGAATTGGCAGAAGTCGTGTTTCGCCCGACTGGGCCGGCGATAATTTTCGCCGTTTTCCATTCGAGCGATTTTTTATTGTTTCCTATTTTTTGGCTAAATTAAGGGGATTTTATAGCTCTTGACAAAAATATATATGTATGCTATAATATATGCACGATAGGAGGATTACGTATGTTCATCTTGAAAAAGCTGTGGCTGGATGAGTCCGGAGTGGAGCGGATTGAGTATGCGATGCTCGCCGGACTTTGCGTGCTTCTCACTATGGCGTTTTGGGACGCGGCCACCCAGAAGGTGGCCATCCTGATTTCGCCAACGTTTAACGTGCACGTCATCAAAATCGCTTGTGCGATACTCGCGGTTGCGTTGCTCGGTGTGCTCGTCCTGCCCCGCAAGCGTAACGCGGAATAACACCCCCCAACCAACCTTTCCCGTTCAGGATGTCTGCCGGATTCGCTCCGACAGCATGACCGGCATTCCCGTGCCGCCCTTCCCGCCTCGGGCCCTTTGAGGCGGGTTTTCTTTTTGTTATTTTTTTGTCAACACAATCAAGCTATCGCTACACTTTGTTGACAGGACCATGTTTAATTTAGGTTTTGAAGGATTTGCAATTTTCCAAGAATTTTAAAAAATTACCATTATTCAAGCCAAGGGTAATTCTTGTATAAAAAAACCAAGTCTAGAAAACGCCGGTAATTTCTGTTAATATAAGTGTTATGCAAGCCCTTCAAGTCCAAAACTTAACCAAACATTACGGGTCTGTCAAAGCGGTTGACGGGGTTTCTTTTTCCGTAGGCGCGGGCGAAGTGGTGGGGTTGCTTGGCCCCAACGGCGCAGGCAAGACCACCACTATCCAGATGCTGTTGGGATTACTGGAACCGTCTGGCGGAGAAATTTTGGTAATGGGCAAGTCCTTTTCCAGGAATCGGCGCGAGATTTTGCAAGAGATGAATTTTTCCGCCACTTACGCGTCCCTCCCCGGTAATTTGACAGTGAAAGAGAATTTGAATATTTTCGCCAGGCTTTACGGCGTTATAGAGCCTTGGACGAGGGTTTTGGAAGTGATAAAAATTTTCGATTTGGAAAAATTTGCTAAAGTGCGTGTCGGTCGCCTGTCTTCCGGCGAGCAATCGCGCGTCAATTTAGCCAAAGCATTTTTAAATCGGCCGAAAGTTTTATTGCTGGATGAGCCAACCGCTTCGCTTGATCCGGACGCGGCCGAGCGCATGCGTTCAATCATCAAAAAGCAGGCGAAGGAAGCAGGGTCTTCCATTCTTTGGACTTCGCACAACATGTTCGAAGTGGAAACGGTTTGCGACAAAATAATTTTTTTGTCACGCGGCCGGATTTTGGATTCCGGGACGCCTTTAGAATTGGTGAAGAAATATGGGCGGAAAAATTTGGAAGAAACATTCATCGCTCTAGCCCGCGAGCCTTTGGAGAATCGTCATGAGAAATAGAATTTATGCCATTTTTTTGCGACAGCTTTATTTGTACCGTCACAGCGTGCATCGCTTCGTGGTGCTGTTTTTCTGGCCGCCGATGGAGCTGATTTTATGGGGACTGATAACGGTGTATTTAAACCGTCTGTCAATGGCTAATTTTAACTTTATCCCTTTGTTTCTGGGGGCGGTAATATTTTGGAATTTTTATATCCGCATTGAGCAGTCCATTTCCGTTTCGTTTCTGGAAGACGTTTGGACAAGGAATGTGGGCAATGTTTTCGCGAGCCCGATCAGGCCGGTGGAATTTATTTTCGGTCTGATGCTCTTTAGCGTTGTGCAAGCGTTTCTTTCTTTTGCGATTTTACTGATTCTAGCCCAATTGTTTTGGAATTTCAGCGTTTTTCAATTCGGCTGGCTGTTGGCGCCGTTTTTCCTAAATTTGTTTTTGTTTGGCTGGACCTTGGGCATAATTGCTACTGCGATTTTACTGCGTTTAGGGCCTTCCGCGGAAATGGTTGCATGGGCGATGCCGGCGGTTATTCAGCCATTCGCCGCTGTGTTTTACCCAGTGGCAGTTTTGCCGATGTTTTTGCAAAGAGTCGCTTGGTTTGTGCCGCTTTCCCACATCTTTGAAGGTCTACGCGCTGTAGTTCTATTCCAAGGTTTTAACGCCCCAAGTTTATTTTTGGCCTTTGGCCTGAATGTGTTATACTTCATTATAGCGATATTAATTTTTCACCTAGCTTTCCGCAGCGTGAGAAAAAAAGGCTTACTCCAGCGTTATTCAGAGTACTAGCTTTTAAGTACCTGCCCGTTTGTTTTTACAAGGGGAATCCTTGGCCAAGTTGGATTCGCGGCCAAAGATTCCCCTTGTAAGTGGCATATCTCTTAGCTAACGTTTAAGCCTTAAAACTCGAAACTAAATCTTTAAAATAAAAAACAAAGGTCGATCGAATTCGAAAATTAATTTCCAAATTCACATTATTATGAATTCAAATGCCAAGTTAATCGCGGCGTTTGGGGCGTTGGTTTTAGTCACAATCGTTGGGGTGGTCTTTCTACAGGTTTCCAACAATAGGGTCAGCTATAACAGCGCCGGATCAGAAAGTCCTGTTGACAACGGTCCGGTAAATTTTGGTGCCACGCCCACAACTCCAAGTTTACCGCCGGCAACCGGCGATATTGATGATGTGGCAGGGGCGCTTGAGGCCGAGGTGTTGGGCGAAGAAATCACCATGGCGTCGGAAGCCAACGATGTTTCAGAAATTACCTCCGACGCGCGGGAAATAAGTGATTTTGGTCAATCATATCAAAACAATGACTTCTAAAAAAATTACCTTAGCGATTGCCGCAGTTATTATCACGGTTGTTATTTCGGTTCCCGGCGATGTTTTGGGCATAACCCGGGTCAATGACCGGAACGCCTCTAGCACCAAGCCTGTCGAGAAAACCATTTCAGCCAAAAATAACGCTGCTTTATGCAATTTGCTTTCCTCGGGCATTACTAAGATTGACCAGCGCGTTGAGACCCGCGAGGTTAAACTTCGCGAAAAAGTTAAAAACCGCGAAGATCTCCTTTCTCAGCGCCGTGAGAAGCAAAACGACAAATTGGATAAATTCCGCGATCAAGCCGATGCCAACCGTGAAAAGCACTTTACGAAGCTGGAAGAACGAGCAGCAACGGATGCACAAAAAGCCGCCGTGGCCAAATTTATCGCCGCAGTCGAAGCGGCGGTTAAGGCCAGGCGAGAGGCGATTGATGAAGCGAATGAAGCTTTTCAGCAGGGCATAGATTCAGCCATTACCGCGCGCAAAGCGGCCGTGGACGCGGCTAGGACGGCTTTTACCGCGGCGGTGAAAGCCGCTTACGAAAAAGCCAAAGCCGATTGTGCCGCTGGGGTTGAGGGTACGACTATCCGGGAAGCTTTAAAGGCCAGCTTATCGGCTGCGAGTGAGAAGCTGAAAGCCGATTTAAAGGCGATAGAGAAGGCGAACACTCAAGGCGAAGAACTGC
>JBBUGP010000042.1:0-14648 GCA_038077895.1 Patescibacteria group bacterium | reverse complement strand
GCTTTCTAAAGCATACACAAAAAAGAACATTCTGGAAGTTGTATTACTGGGCATAGGAGTAATAAAAGTACTCAATTTGAAAGTTTAGCACAAAAAACCCGAATTAACAACTACCTATAAAAAAAATCGCTAAAAAAAGCCATTTTCTGGCTTTGCTATCTATATCTATTGGGCCTATGCATAAGTTCTAGCTTACACGGGATTGCTTCGTCGAGAGACTTCTCGCAACGACAATCGTCAGGGTGTCATTGCGACCCGCCTCTGGCGGAAAAGCAATCCCGACGTTTCTCTACCCTATATTTCCAATCTTGGCAAAATATCAATAGCCGGCTCTTCATAGGGATGTGCGGCCTTAACGGCCTCGACAACCTTTTTCACCAGATCGATATGACAAAGAACTTCGATAAGTTCTTCCTCCACCGTCTCGACGCGACCGATTTTCCCAATGGAGGGTTTTGCTTCCGAAAGCGGCCGACCTGCTTTTGCGAGCCGGAGCAAAAATCGTAATTCCCCTGCCTGCCCGCTCCCGCCGCGCTTAAAACTTTACGAATGTTATCAGCGTGACTTACCGGCACCGCCACCCGAATTTTTACGAAATTTGATTGTTCCAGCATTTTTCAGCACTATCATACAAGATTGTATGATAGTGGAGATTGTTAATATTTAAATTGCTCAAAAATCTCTTCACGGCTGCCATTCCAAAACTCTTTTTGCCAAAGCGCGATATACTTGAGCAGTTCCGATTTTGCCGCTTTATCTTTTATTATCGGCTCTTTTTTCCGCATTACCCCCGTCGCCGTCATTGCGGTTTTAGAGGTTTATGGATATTCGAATCTTTTAAGACATCCTCTTCCGCCAAATCAACGGCTTTGGGAGGAAAGGTTTCCAAAATCTTTTTTATTTCCTCGGACTTTGATGTTGATTCGAATGCGGAAAACAAATACTCGCCGCTTGAAAAAAAAGAGATGAATAAAATCAGCTCTTTTTCTTTTTCAAAATCCGCCATTGATTCATATTTGTCAATTATCGGCGATTTGCTCCGGCTATGTAAATAGAATGATTTATGGGCTTCTAACTTACCCACAAAACCCGCGTCAACCGCGACAATTTTTTCCCCGATTTTCGGCCCGTCGCCAGCCTTATCCAGCCTGCCGCTGACGATAAAATTATATTTGGTTTTTTTGAAAGGAGGATATTTGACCGGATCTTCACCGATGGTAACATCTTCGTATCCGACGAATGGCTCGGTTTTTTTGACGAGCAAAACATATCTGGCTTGCTCCGCCACATCGCGTAACGTAACTTCTTGATAATGCACCATGCTCATAAATTTTTTTATAGTCTCCTGAATAGCGCCTTTAAGGAATTTTATCCAGAAACCCTTTATTAGGGAGAGTTAAGATAGTTAGCTGGAGTTATTAGCCGGACTTTTCACCATCGTAAACCGCGCCCGCCGCGCTTAAAACCTTGCGAATTTTGTCAGCGTGACTTATCGGCACAGCCTCCCGAATTTTTACGAAACTTGATTGTTTTAACATAGTTCCTACCACTGCTATCATACAGGAGTGTATGATAGCAGTGAGTCAAGATTTATAATTTTTCATACCATATTAAGGGCTCAACGGCGTTGAGCCGATCGCCTGGAGCCGAGACCGGGAATCGAACCCGGAACCTGCGGTTTACCTGCCTGCCACAGCCACCTCCCGGATTCGAACCGGGGACCTTTGCTTGGAGTTTATCCGCCTTTGGCGGAAAAGCATTGCCCCGCCTGCCGATCGCCTGGAGCCGAGACCGGGAATCGAACCCGGAACCTACGGTTTACGATACCGTTGCTCTACCAGTTGAGCTATCTCGGCGCCCGGCGACTGGCGGGCAGGTCTACCAACTGAGCTAAGGTGGCTCTGGCGGGCGGGCGACACCGCTGCTCCCGCCTTTTCGGCGGGCCGCCGAGAAGGCGGCTACCAGCTCAAGCTACTTCGGCCTAACGCTCTGTATTATATCAAAACCGGCTAAAAAATAAACCGTTGGCGAATAGCGGGCCAACGGGGATATAAATGCAAACTCCTCCTGGAAATTGATGATTGCGGCGCACCCGGCGAATCGAGTGGAGACTCAAGGGTTGGGGAACTGGGAGTTCCCGGAAGGAACCGCTCCCTTGTACCGGATGCGCTGAGCGCGCGCGTTTACGCGCTTACCGAGACCAACTCGTCCCCTGCTCTCGCGTCACCGATAGCGTAAGGATGATTTGAGGAGGTCCCGATTTCATTAATCATAACAAAAACAGCCGTTAAGTCAACTAGCTAAACGAGCGGTAGGTTGTTGATTTTTTTTTATAAATCTGTTACAAATAACCAACAGGAGGAAGAAATGCAACCCAGGTTGGATCATGACGAACGAAGGAAAAAAATCCGGTTTCCTTTAAGGTTGGCTGTGGGACTCGTCGCCGGCTCACACCGCTCGCGCGCAAGCCGGACGCTAACCGGAAACACTGAGAATGTTTCCTCCAATGGTTTTCTGATTGAAACAGAGTCGCCTCTTTTTATTGGCGAGAGAATCTTCGCAACCTTCGATTGGCTGGCGTCATTAAACGGCACTGTAAAACTCCGGCTCGAAACCCGCGGCGAGGTATTACGCGTTTACAACGGTGGGCTGAGAGCGGCGGTTTCAATCAAAAGCCACCAGTTCAAAACGCGAGGATCTGCGAATCACATCGCATCGTCGGCTTGGACATAAGCTCCCACGGCCGATTTTTTTATGATCGATATCTATTATTCTAAAAACAAAAAGCGGCGATAAAGCCGCTTTAAGTGTTATATAAATGCTATTTCAGAGCGGGTGATGGGAATCGGACCCACGCTTCAACCTTGGGAAGGTCGCGTACTGCCATTATACGACACCCGCGCCGTAAAGCTGGTCCGAGTTAAAACCGAGACCTTAAAATCTCCAAACTGTCGCTTTAGTCCTTTGTTCCGTAAACCATTCGCCAAAATTTTTCGTGGCGATAAGAATGTGTTTGGCGTGAATTTGCTCGCCGGCATCACCGTTATTTTTTTCCACCATTTGGATGATATGCAAGCCAAAACTCGTCGGGATAATCTCCGACACTTGCCCGGGCGCGAGCACGAAAGCGGCGTTCTCGAAATTCGGCACGAACTGTCCCTTGCCAACCCAGCCCAAATCCCCACCCGCGTTAGCGGTTGTGCTATCGATGCTGTATTTCGCGGCCAGCGCTCCAAAATCCTCGCCTGCCGCGATTTTCTGCTTAACTTCCTCCGCTATATTAAAAGCGTCGGAATTAAAGCTTTTATCGGCGTTTAAAGCTTCCTGAAGTTTTCGCTCCACAATCTGAGGGGTCACAACATGCTCGATAAAATCCGATTTTTTCCAGCCATAAACTTTGTCCAGCATACTTTCTAAATCTTCCGGTTTCAATCCGGATTGCGCGGTCATTAGTTCGATCTCCTTGTCGATTTCCGCGGAAGAAACTTTTACGTTTCTCTGGCCGGCCAAGATGCTCTCCAATTTCATATCAATCATTCGATCCAGGATATTTTGTTTCTGCAAGTTTACTTCCTCCGCGTTCTTCGGGTCGTTGAAGTCGTAGTTTTGATTATATTTAACTGCCTTCTGGAACGCTTCCACCCGGCTAGCGTATTCGCTCCGGCTGATAATCCGCCAGTTCACCATCGCGGAGGGATAAGGCACGATAGATTCTACCGCCGTTACCACCGACCCGCTCCAATGAAAGCGATAAATTCCAACCCCGACCACGATTAAAGCCGTAACCAATACGGCTAAGGTCCAAAGTACCACAATTAAAGCGATCCTTTTGGCGCGGCTTTTATTAACCGGAGCGGTTGAAACTGCCTCCGGTGTCTGGTTTTGCATGTTTGTGTCCATTGTTTTATTATTAATTAATTTATTTTTTCACTCCCTCATCTCCCCTTACAAAGGTGGAGAATACAGGGCTATTGTCCAAAAAAATAATCCCACCAAAGCTTCCAATTATCTTGTTTTTTCATTTTTTCCTCGCTTGCCGGGCCGCTGGCCTTTTGCGCGCCGCCTTCATCCGACAGGGCAACAGCGTGTTCTCCAGGCCTTTGAAGATTTAACTTGCCGCGAATTTCTTTCTCCTGAAAACTTGGCGAACGCAAATATTCTATTAGATCCGTTAACTCGTCGTTGTTTTTTTCCAGGCCGGCTATCTGTTTGCTTATTTCGGAAATCTGCGATTCTACGTTTCGGCGCTTTTGTAGCTCTTGTAAAAAAAAGTAACCGAAACCGACTAGTATGATTAAAAGGAATAATAGCAGAATTTTAGAGAAGAATGATTTCCGGCCATGCATTTTTTTGCTATAATGAAACTAGATTAAATACATTTAATATATCTTAAAAATCCTCTTTTTGTCGTTCCGGAAGCCACGAAGGGCTATCCGGAATCTAAAATTCCGCCTTTTTTATGGATTCCTGCTTTCCTCCTTCGCTCTAAGCTTCGGAAGGACACGGTCGCGGGAATGACAGAAATGGTCGAGAAGTTATTTTTAAGATACCCTCTACTTATGTTCAAAAACCGAAAAAAACTTCAAAAATGGATGGTGGTGTTTGCCGTAGTTTTTATTTTAAGCATGCTGATCTTCACGTTAATCCCTTTCTTTTCAGCCAACCAAGCGGGACTTTTTTAGTATAGCAGAAAAAATCGGAGCCAGGAAACCCCAAAGGATTCCGCTGCATGTAACGGAAGGCTTTAGCCTTCCACCGCGGAGGCTTAAAAGCCTCCGTTACATTTTTTAGTACTTAAAAATTTCAATAAACGTCTCTTGCGGGATCGAAACCTTGCCGAACTGTTTCATTCGTTTCTTTCCTTTTTTTTGTTTTTCTAAAAGCTTTTTCTTACGAGAATCGTCCCCGCCATAAAGCTTGGCCGTTACATCCTTCCGGAAAGCCTTAACATCCTCGCGCGCGATTATCTTGCCTCCGACCAAAGCCTGCAAGCTAACCAAGAACTGATGGCGGGGAATCAGGTCTTTCAGCTTGATGAGGATATTCCTACCTTGTCTTTCGGCATCGGAGACATGGACAATTCTGGAAAACGCTTCTACCCGTTCGCCAGCCACCAGGACGTCAAGTTTAACCAAATCCGCGGCCCGATATTCCAAGAATTCATAGTTCATAGACGCGTAGCCGGAGGTTACGCTTTTGAGCTTATCGTAAAAATCCACAATCACGTTGTTAAGCGGGGCTTCAAAGATCAACAGAGTGCGCCTCTCCGAACCGTACTCGAAAGTTTCTTGAATGCCTCGTTTTTTAATCACCAAATCGATAATTTTACCTAAATATTCCGACGGCGCGATAATTTCCAATTTCACCCAAGGCTCCTGCATGCTTTCGATTTTAGAAAGATCCGGCATTTCTATCGCCGCTCTTACCATCTGCTCGCCGCCATCGCGCAATCTTACTTTATAAGCTACCGTCGGCGAGGTAATGAGCAAATCCAGATCGTATTCCCGAAACAGCCTTTCCGCCACTATATCCAGGTGCAACAAGCCCAAAAACCCGCAACGGAAGCCTGTGCCGATGGAAGCCACGGTCTCGACCTCAAAAGAAAGCGCCGCGTCGGAAAGCTTTAATTTGCCCAGCGAGTCGCGCAGCTTAGGAAAATCACTATTTTCCGAAGCAAAAAAACTGGCGTAAACCATGGGCTTGATTTCCCGATAGCCGGGCAGGGGAACTACTGCTGTAGTCCGCGTTCGTTCCGCAACAGTCTGCGTAGTTATCGTATCGCCGACTTTGGCTTTCGAAACTTCCCTAAAATCGGTGACGATATAGCCAACTTCTCCGGTTTCAAGTTGGTTTGCTTTTTCGTATTTGGGACGAAAATATCCCAGCTCTAAAATGTGGGTTTCTTGGCGTTCTCCCATTAGAAATATTTTTTCTCCTGGTTTTAGCGTACCGTCTACCAACCGAATGAATGCCACCACGCCGCGATGGCGGTCGTAAGTTGAATCAAAAACCAATGCCCGAGCGGGAACATTAGAGTTTCCTTCGGGAGGCGGAAAAATGTCGATGATGGACCCCAGAACCAGCCCCACTCCCTCGCCTGTCTTTGCCGAAATCGAAAGAATTTCATCAATCGGGAGTTTGAGAAGCGTACTAATCTCTTCTTTAACTCTCTGTGTTTCCGCTCCCACCAGGTCGATTTTATTGACCACTGGCATGATTTTTAACTTTTGCGCTTCAGCCAAATGCAAGTTGGCCAAAGTTTGCGCCTGGATGCCTTGCGTGGCGTCAACGAGTAAAATCGCGCCTTCGCAAGCGGCCAATGCTCTGGAAACTTCATATGTGAAATCGACGTGACCGGGCGTGTCGATCAAGTTTAAGATATAGTCAGCGCCTCCGTAAGTGTAGTTCATTCGGACGGGTTGAAGTTTTATCGTAATTCCCCGCTCCTGTTCCAAGTCCATCGTATCCAAAAACCGATCATGCATCTTGCGCTTGTCCACGGTTCCAGTCAATTCCAGCATCCGATCGGCAAGCGTCGATTTGCCATGATCTATATGAGCTATTATGCAAAAATTGCGGATGTGTTTTTTATCCATTTTTTAAATTCCTCCCGGGGACTTAACAAAGGCCGAACGCAATTTGCGCATCCAGATTTTTACCCAAGTTATAAGATGGCGAACTTCCGCCAAATTTAATGCGTAGCCCGCGGCCAGATAAACAGCAAGGCCAAACGCAAGCGCTACGATGGTTTGCGTAAACAGCCCAAGGTAAGTGTGGTTATCAACAAAACGAACGGTTGAAAAAAGCGCGGCGTAGCAGGCGATGCCGGCGAGCAGAGTACCGATTAAAATTTTCTCAAGTTTAAAAATCAGCTGCCTGTCGACTAAATTTCCGAACTTAAACTCCAGCCACACAAACAAAATCAAAAAATTTACTATCGCCGAAACGGAAAAAGCCGTCGCCAAACCGACCACTTTTAAATTTTCCGGAAAAAAACCGATGAAAAATATTGCGGCAATGATATTTACGGCTATGGAAACAAGCCCGGCGATCACCGGAATTAATGTGTTATGCAAAGCGTAGAAAGCGCGCGCCAGCAGCGGCACCAGACTTTGGGCGAAAAGTGAAAGCGCGAAGACTCCAAAGACGGTCAGCGTCGCGATCGTTGCCTGCCAATCGAATAGTTCGCCGCGACCATACGCCAAACGGACGATTTGCGCCCGCAAAACAATCATTAAAGCCGAAACGGGAATTATCACAAATAAAATCTGGCTTAAGGTACCGTTAAAAACTTCCTTATAAGTTTCATTATCCTTTTTGGCAACAGCTTCCGATAGATACGGAAAAGCCGCGATGGCAAAAGACACCGCGACGATACCCAGCGGAATCGCCTGCAAGTCGCTTGCTAAGTTGTAAACGGCAATCGAACCGGAAGCAAGCGACGATCCGATTACGGTGGCGATCAAAAGTCCGATTTGGCCGGCATCCATACTGAAGATTCTGGGAATAAACATTTTCGCGATTTTTCGAAAACCGGCCGAGCTAACATCAACGACCGGCCGCCAGCGATACCCAACGCTTACTAGAGACGGGATCTGCAAAAACATATGTAAGAAGGCGCCCAAAACTACGCCGTAGGCTAGCCCTTTGATGCCAAAAATAGGGTATAGCACCAGAACGCCAAAAATAACTGAGAGGTTATAAAAAAGCGGGACAGCCGCGACGAGAGTAAAACGCTTGAATGAATTTAAGACGCTTGAAAAAATCGAAGACAGGCTAAAGAGGATAGGGGTCAGCATCATTATCCTTGTCAGTTCCACCATTGCGGCTTTTTTTTCCGCAGAAAAACCCGGCGCGATCCAAGCCCCAAGATGGGGCGCGAAAACCGCCAAAATAGCCGAGCACGAAGCAATCGTCAAAAAAATAATGTTTAAGACTGAATTGACGATCTTCCAGGCTTCCTCTTCATCTTTGACCAAATATTCTATAAAAACCGGGATCAGAGCCGCGGAAAGCGTGCCAAGAATTAACAAATTATATAAAAAATCCGGCAGCCGAAAGGCCGCGAAATATACGTCTAACGTATCGCCCGCGCCGAAAGTCGCGGTAAAAATGTTATTCCGCAATAAACCTAAAAGTTTGGCCAGAAGCGAAAAAAGCGCGATGATAATTGTCGCGCGAGCCAAACCGGAAGATTTTTTTTTGATGGTTTTCTCCGGCACCGCAAAAATAGTTTTACTAATCAAGCTTGTTTAATTCATCTTTTACGACCACGCGATCGTCCCAAGGTATTGATTTTCCGCCAATAATCATAGACTGCTCCGCCCCTTTGCCAGTAATTAGTACTATATCATTTTTCCGAGCGATTGATAACGCCTTGGCTATCCCCTCCCGCCGGTCCTCAATAACGAACATATCTTTCCCGGGAATCTTGCCGCAGGCTTCCGCGGAAGCGGCGATGTCCTTTAAAATTTCTTTCGGGTCATCATCGTACGGGTCAACATTGCTAATTATAACAAAATCCGCTTTTCCCGCGGCCATCTTGCCCATCTCCCGCCGTTTTGCCCTGTCTCGTCCGCCGCCCTCCGCGCCCAAAAGCAGAATAGTCCGTCCGCTGTTTTTCCGCGTATGATTTTCGGCCTCGTCCAAAATCGCGCCTAAACTTAATTTCTCGTGAGCGTAATCCACGAAGACTGAAAAACCGTGCCCCGCCGAAATTTTTTCCATCCGTCCCGGAACCTGCGTCACCGCTTTGAGCCCGCGGCGAATGAAACTCGCCGGCACATCCAAACTTTTCGCCACCGCGATAGCGGACAAGGCGTTTACGACGTTGAATTCGCCGGGTAAATTAACGATAAATTCTTCTTGATCGACTTTAAAGCTCGCTCCTTTTTCTAAATCCGAAACAATATCAGTTCCCCTAACCTCCGCGCCTCGCTGTAGCCCGAAAGTCATTTTTTTCTCCGCCCAAAAGCCCAGGTAGTACGATTTATAAGGGCTGTCAAAATTCACGATAATTGTTTTTTGCGCCGGTTTTCCGGCGATAATTTTTTTGGGAAAGTTTTTCAAGGCAGAGAAAATTTTACCTTTCGCTCTCATATAATTTTCCATCTTGCCGCCATGGGCTTCCAAATGTTCCTCCGATAAATTCATAAAAACACAGATGTCGTAAAAAATTCCCAGATGCCGCCATTGCTTTACGCCCTCGGAGGTGGTTTCGATCACGCAATGGGTACAGCCGGATTTGCGCATTTTTGAAAGCTGGCTTTGTAAAACCGCGCGTCCTGGCATTGTCATGTGGTAAGGATTTAACCGCTCCTCCGCGCCGATACGAATGTTCGCGGTGCCGATTAAGCCGGTTTTGAAGCCGGCCGCCGTCAAAACCGACCAGATAAAATTCGCCGCCGTGGTTTTTCCTTTGGTTCCGGTCACGCCTATGACAACCATATCCCGCGTCGGGTAGCCATAACAAAAAGCGCTCCCCGCCGCCCACAGGTAGTGGTAAAGGGAGACGAGACTTTTTGGAATGATTTTTTTCAGGATTAATTTCATTTTATACATTCCGAAATCGGACATTTCCCAAAACTCTAGTTTGCCGATTTATCGGCTCATAAATGAGCAAACTACTTTGTTCCGCTCCCGGAAGAAAAAACCGTCCCCAAAAACCTGTCCGCATCAAGAACAAGATTAAAGTTAGCGGTCTGCGCCAAAGAATTTTCGCCTTCGGGATATTGCCAAAGAGATTCAGCTCGCGCGGGCATAAACACCGTTTGGCTGAATTCTATTTTCGGCGCTCCGGGTTGTTTTTGCAGGAATAAAGTATATTTTTTTGGCGAGTCGGCAGAAAAATCATAGCGCTCCGGCAACACATACTGGAGTTTCATTTCCCGAGATTCGTTGGGCGCAAGCGCCGCCCAATTCGCAAAAACGGTTTTTCCATTTTCTTCTGTAATTAAAGTATTGGTTAGGGCGTCAATTTGGGTTTTTTCGTCGATTGCTTTTAGCTCAGCATCCGTAACCGCTCCCGGATAAGTCGAGGGATAAAACTGGACGTTGTCGAAGCCTGAAGCTGAAATTAACCGGGAACCCTCCGGCACAAAAATTCGGATAAAGTCCACATTCGTCGGAAATTCTTTCTCCTTTCCAGGATTATGCTCCCTGAAAAGCGTTAAGGTGTTTAAAACCGTGCCGTCGGGTAAAATTCGGGTTTTCAGGTCTGCTTTTTGCTTAATATCCTGATCGGTTTTTCCCGCCCCGACGTTGGTATTGATAATGGCCAAATAATCTCCTTCGCCTTCTTTCACGGATCCCGCCCAATTATGCTCTTCATAAAAATTTTGGCTTTCCGGATGGAAAGAAAAAACCATAATGTCTTTTTGTTTCAGAGAAGTTGCCAAAACGTTCATAAAATCCAGCCACTGATCTTGGTTTAGTTGGGAAATTTTTTCCAGCATCAACGGCGCGAAGTCGGCCAAGAACTTTTTAGGCTGGTTTAGCTTCCGGTCATACGCCACGGAAGTTTGGTACCAAACCACGTCCATAAAATTCTGCTCGTTTAACTCCTGCCGGTATTCCGGCAAATAAATCGGTCCGGTAATGCTCAAAAGCCGTGTAAAAAGCTCGGGCGTGAAAGCCAGCACTCCGTCAACCTTTATGCCGGTTTCTTTTTCCAAAAACTGCGCGGCCTTTTTTGCCGAACTGGGATAATCGAAAAACCAATTACTATCGCGCATTGCCCAAGTTTTGGACAAATTTCGCTGCAACGGACCGGGCGCGGCGATAAGTTCTTTCAGCTGCCCGTCCGGATTGTAAATGCTTTCTATTTTAAGTTCTTCCATTTTGCCGGAGTTGAGGCGCAAAATTCCGTAAGTGCCGATGAATCCGCCGGTCGCCCTCAGCTCGCGGTTGTTTTGGAATAAAATCAGGTAAGTTTTTTCGCCCGTGGAAAAATCCAAGAGCGCGTTTAACACGCCGTCTAAAATTTTCAAACTCGGACGCAGCCGGCTAGTTAAGTCGCGCGCCTGCGCGATGCTTTCCCTATACTCGGCCGGTACTGAATTTATTTCTAAATCAGCAAGCGCGCTTTCCGCGCTTTGCATATATCGCGAAGCGTTTTGAAAGTTCTCCAGGCTTTGTCTTAGCGTCTGGGGAGCGTCAGCTCCGGAACTTACGGCAATACCGGTCGTGCCAAAACGCAAGCTCACCAGTCCCTCTAAACCCAAAGTGGCGTATTGCATAGCCAAGGTAGCCTCGCGCGCTGCATAGAGCAGTTTTTTGCCCGTAGTGGCTTGCGGTATCAGTTCCGCGGCAAAGCTTAAATTTTCAAATTCGGTTAAAGCCGCGTCAAAATTTTGATAAGCGGAAGCCAAGTTAATATTGGCGCCGGCCAGATCATAGGCCAGCATCGCCTCTTCCGCCGCCTTCAAACTGCCATAAGCGTCGATAGCCGAGCCTAAAACAGCGCCGGATGTTTTGCGGCCATTCTCCAGTCCCTGTAAAAGCGGAAAAATGGAAAGTAGTAAAACCGCGATACCCAGGAAAATCGCTAAGGGAGGCAAACTTTTGGCTGAAAAAGAACGCCTAGAAAAATTGTTTTCTAAAGCTTGGGGAAAAAAATTAATTCCGCTTGGGTCTTGCGCGCTTGGCAATATTTCGATTGAAGTTCGCTCGACAAAGTCGTTATTAAAACTTTCAGAAGGAATATTTTGAGAGATTTTTCTTTTTTTCGGCTGTTTTGGGGTTTCCAAAAAAAAGTCGTCATCCCGAGGGTTAGGACGAGTTCCGTACACGGATACCATATCGCTCATTAGGTTCAATTTTTTTGCTTTTTGTATCATAAACAAACGTTTGCGTGTAACACATTATAACAGAGTTAACCGCTAAAACGCAAACTTAAAAATCGTATCTAGAAAATACCTCAAAGCTGTCATTGCGAGCGAGCCGTTCAGGCGAGCGCGGCAATCCCGCCGATTTTCACGGGATTGTGTCCCTCCGGGACATCTCCCGAAGGGACGACTTCGTCGAAGACTCCTCGCAATAACATCTAAGATGAGAGTTCAATTTCACAATACAAGCCAAAGCGTCTCTAGTCTAAATCACGATTTCGAAGCTCTTATATTGCTTTTCCACCCCTTCGGTCGAGGATACTTCGCGCTTACCGGGGAACGAAAAGTCCTTTTGAATCCAGGATAAAAACTCGCCGACGCCTTCGTTTTTACCCTCGACTTCAAGCGCGACCGAGCCGTCGGGGTTGTTGCGAACATACCCTGTTAAATGCAGAGCTCGGGCTTTTGCTCTGGCGGCGGCTCGAAAACCCACGCCCTGGACCAAACCCGTTAACGCGATATTCAAGTGACGCATTTTTTGTATTTCTCCTTAGCCTTTCCACGCGGTGATGGCAATATTTTTACCGCCATCCTTTTTGTAAATCACGGTGATTGTTTTTCCGCCGCTTTCCCGCGTGGATTTATATTTTTTATTGCCCAAATAAACAAGCTTCCCGCCGCCGACGGCCCGTTTGGTTTTTTGCATTCCCAAATTTCGATTTTTGATTCTTTTTAGCGCATGGCGCGTGAAGATTTTTTTCATAGGTAGGACTTACGCGCTAGAGGGCAGTCCTCTGGCATAAACCGTTTTAAAAATCCTGACAATGTTATCGAGATTATTCTAAATAACCGCACGCGTTGCCAGAGGACTGCCCTCTAGCAATAAGCGTGAACTTCTAATAGAAATAATTTTTTACCTTGGTAGGGACAGGTCTAGACGGCTTGTCCCTGCATTAGACGACTTTCTGCTTGCCTATCCGATTCAAAATCTTTTTAACTTTTTCCAAACTATCCCAATCGTAAACTGAAATCGCGATCGCGTTCGGACAAACCTTTTTTAATTTTGCCAAATTCTTTTTCAAAACTTCCGCTTTAGCTAAATCGGATTTGCTTAAAAAAACAAATTCATCTTTCTTAGTCAGCGCCTTATCGTACTTTGCCAGTTCCCGCCTGACGGTTTTATAATCGCGGACAGAATCCGCGCTTTCCGAAGAAACCAGATGAAAAAGCGCCCGGCAGCGGGAAATATGGCGGAGAAATTTAATTCCCAAACCCCGGCCTTCCGAGGCGCCTTCGATTAAACCTGGGATATCCGCCAGGATCAAATCGTAATATACTCCCAAGTTCGGCTCCAAAGTTGTAAAAGCGTAATTCGCAACCTGGCTTCTCGCGCTCGTCAGCTCATTAAGCAACGCCGACTTGCCGGCGTTCGGCAGGCCAATCAAACCAATGTCGGCAATGAGCTTGAGTTCAAAAACAAAATCGAACTCACGCGCTTTCCGGCCGTGCTCAAATTCCCGCGGGCTGATGTTGGTGGACGACCGAAAATAGAAATTTCCGTGCCCGCCGCGGGCGCCGTGCGCGATGAGAATTTTTTGGTCAACGCCCACGACTTCGACATCTTCTTTTAAGTCCAAATTTTTCACAATGGTGCCGATCGGCACTTTTAAAAACAGGTCGTTGCCGTCGCCGCCGTGCTTATTGCGGTTGCTGCCGGGCACGCCGTTTTTGGCCGAATATTTAGTCTGATGCCGATATTGCCGCAGAGCGGTTAAATCGGAAACGCCGACGAGATACACATCGCCGCCGTCTCCTCCGTCGCCGCCGGTCGGGCCTTTGGCCATCTTGGCGTTTTTATAGGAAACAGCGCCATCGCCGCCATGCCCGCCTCTGATTTTTAGTCGCACTTCGTCTATTAACATAACTGCATCATATCATTTTAATCGATTCCTGACGATCGTAGGACTTACGCGCCAGAGGGCAAACGCCTTAGTCCTAGCTCGATAAATTTAGACCCAGACCTAAAATTTCCGTTGCCATCAAATCGCAAACAAAATCACCGCCAGCATAATCACGCCCGAAGCGGCGGTAATGGTTTTGGGATGCTGGACGTGGCGCTTGAGGCCGATCATTAAAACCAAGGCCGCGCAAAGAAAGACCGCGAACAGCAGGTAGAAATTTTGCACCGCCGACTCGAAGTCAGGAATTCGCAATAGCCCGCCCAAGACGGAAAAGCCAATGCGGTTTTCGCCCGTGCCAAAAATTCCGTTCACATTGCCGGCGCGGCCGAACTCGAGCATTCCCACTCTCTTATGAACTTCGTTTCCAGCCAGGTCTTGCGCAAAGATCTCGACCGGCAAACTGCCGCTTGTGGCGTTGTATAAATAATCCTCGCCGGTCCAACTGCCGTCATCCTGCTTTTGCAAAATCGCCGAATCTTTTCCAATCGTGACAATCGTGCGGATAGAATCTTCCGAAACCTTGACGCTGACTTTATATCCCGTTTTTCCGGCCAGCGGACGCATATCAAAAGTATCAACAAAAACCTCGGGCGCGGAAGTATCAACGACAAAATTCACACCATCGGATTCCAAATACGTTTCGCCAAACTTGTAGCTCGCGTATACGTTATGCAAACCGTCGGAAAAAGCGAATTTATCCGGAACCAGAAATTCGAACGACAAATCTTTTAACGCGGTCGCCGTGCCCGCTTCCACGCCGTCTAAGAATATCGCGACCGCGCCTTCCGCCGGGTTTTGACCGATAATCGAGAATCGGGAAAAATTCACCAAAGAATCCGAGAGCGGAAAAAGAATAACCGGA
>JBBUGP010000041.1:0-1497 GCA_038077895.1 Patescibacteria group bacterium | reverse complement strand
GTGCGCGGCTTTTTCTTCGATGCTTTTATATACCGGCTCGCCGTCATAAGACTGATCAATACTACCTAAAGCGGCCTTCAACTTCTCCCCCACTTCCTGCCCAAACAAATCCGTGGCTTGCTTTTGGGCCAACAACCGATTTTTAAACTGGGCGATGGATTTTACCACTTCCTCGTAATCAAGCGGCTCGGCCGCCCTGGCGCTGACGTTTTCAATTTCCAATTTTTGCTCGTCATAGCGGTTTAAAACAAACCAGGCGCTTGCGTAATCGGTAATAATCCGCAACAATTCCCGCTCGTAGCCTTCCGAACGCTTGTTTTCCAGCGCCTGCTGGATAAGCTTGTGCGCGGTTTCGAGTTCTTTAAGTTTGGCAACTTGGCCTTCCTTTAACCTTCTTTCGTTGACCAGATAACCTTTTAAGATATAATCCCGCAGCTGGCCGGTCGCCCAGATTCGAAACTGCGTGCCGCGCTTGGACTTTACTCGATAGCCGATGGAGATAATCACGTCGAGGTTATAATGGGCAGTATTGTAGGTTTTGCCGTCTCGGGCAGTTATCCGGAAATTCCGGATAACTGAATTTTGGCTTAACTCGGCCTCTTTAAAAATGTTTTTAACGTGTTCGTTGACGGTGCGCACGTCTTTGCCAAAAAGCTCGGCCATCTGCGCCTGCGAAAGCCAGACGGTTTCCTCGGCCAAAGTCACCGAGACCTGCGGCCCTTCCGAGGATTTATAGATGACGATTTCGCCTTTGGGTTGATTTTGCTGTTTGGTTTCTTCAGGCATAATCGATTTTTTTAGGAAAGTAGTCTGCTGATTTATCAGCCCTCCCAAAAAGCCCATAAATGGGCGACCTACATACTAATTTTCTCCATCTCCCCCCAATTCTCCCCGGCCTTAGCTTCCACTTCCACCGGCACGGAAAGGGAAATGGCTTCTTCCATAATCTTTTTAATCTTTTTCGCGTAATGATCCACCTTCTCTTTTTCCACCTCAAACAGCAATTCGTCGTGCACCTGTAAAAGCATTTTACACTCCGGATTTTCCGTGCCGATTTCGTGATGCACATTAATCATCGCCACTTTGATGATATCGGCGGCCAAAGACTGGATTGGCGTGTTGATCGCGGCCCGTTCGGCGCCAGCGCGGACCTGAAATTGTGAAGAGTTAATTTCCGGCAAATAACGCTTGCGCCCCAGCTCGTTGGCCACAAATCCTTCTTTGCGAGTTTGCGCCACAATTTCCTCTGTGTATTTTTTCACGCCCTGATATGTCAAAAAATATTTATCAATGAACGCCTGCGCGCGGTCGCGGGAAATTCCCGGCACTTGCTGGGTCAGACCATAAGCCGAAAGGCCGTATAAAATGCCGAAGTTTATCACCTTGGCGTAACGGCGCTCGTCTTTACCAACTTTCTCCGGCGGCATTTCAAAAATCTCCGCGGCCGTGGCCGTATGAATATCTCGGCCTTCTTTAAAAACTTTTTTCATAAACAAA
>JBBUGP010000040.1:0-8724 GCA_038077895.1 Patescibacteria group bacterium | reverse complement strand
TCCGGAAAAATTGTGATAATGTCGAAACGCATATTGGATTACAGGTTACAGATTATAGATTTCAGCTCACTATAACCTAAAATCTGTAATCTGAAGGTAACTAAAAACCGCACATAGGCATTATACCATAGTGCGATTTTTAAAATCTATTCAAGCGCAAACTTACAGCTTAAAGTCGTCCATATCGGCGGCCGGAGCGGGGGTGGCGCCTCGCGGCTCTCTAGGCCGGCTGACGTGGGTGCTTCCTTCCGGTTCGACGATCTTTAAGTTCACGCGGGCGCGGGACTTGGCGCCGACGACGCGAAGGAGTGTGCGCAGCGCTTTGGCGGTCTGGCCGTCGCGGCCGATAACCTTGCCCATATCTTCCGGGTTAAGGTGCAGCGTAATTAATACGCCCATCTCATCCACGTTACGCTCGGTTCGCACTTCATCGGGGTGATCAACCAAGGCTTTCACCACGTACTCAACAAACTCCTGGTCCTTTTGGGAATCGTTCATGGTAATTTTTCGTCTTTATCCGTTACTTCAAAGCCGAATCGACCATTCTTGCAACCGGTTATTTATATATAGATTTAGCGGTTGGCTCGAATTTTCAGCTGATAGAACCTCTTTGAAAAATAATTTTTAGGCGAAATTTCAGAAATTCGAGCGAAAACCCCGAAGAGGAATGAAGGCGTAATCGAAAGCATTACGACGAATTCCGATGAGGGATTTGTAGCCGAATTTCTGAAATTGCAGCCAAGAAGTATTTTTCAAATAGGTTCTATAAATACGCCTACAGATTAGCATCCTTGTAAGATTAGGTCAAGCCCGTAAAACAATGTAGGGACAGGTCTAGACCTGTCCCTACAAATAACAAAAATTCAATTTATGCCGTAACGGTTTCCTTGGCGGCTTCCGTCGGCTTTTCCGCCGGAGGCGGAGGACCCGCTTTCGGCGCGTCTTCGGCTTTTTTCACTTTCGGCCGCCAGGCTTTTACCTTGGCTTCGACCAGAATTTTTTTATCCACCAAAAGATTATGCACGGTTGGCGAAAGCTCGGTGTGCTTGTTAAGCCAGTCTTTTAATTTCGCTTCATCGCGCAAATGAAAGAACTTCGTGCGGGGATTGTATTCCCCAAACACTTCTAAGACTTTTTTGTCGGCCGCGCGGTGTTTTTCCGCGAGTACAATCCGAAAATCCGGATTATTGCGACTGCCGGTCCGCTGTAAACGAATGGTCAACATAATTAGTTTTCTAATGTAGGGGCCGGCCTTGGCCGCCCGAACTGCGGGCAAGCAAGCTTTGCCCCTACAAAAATCCTTAAATATAAGACAAATTAATGCTGCGACTCCTCAAATAAATAGAAATGCTTTTTGAGCGTAAAGACATTATAACAAAAATTGGCCAGCGGTCAAGCCTGCCTATAAAAAAATTGACAGTCTCATAGAAACATTGTTATTATGTATGGCAGATTAACCTTGAGGAGGATTTATGAACGATGTTAAATTGTCAGGTGAATGGACTGTCGTACTTAATGATCTTCCGCCGATGCCCGTTAGCATCGACGTCCCTTCCGATGCAACAGAGGTCCTAAACAATCTGTTCTGGTCGAAACTCGCGGACGAACACGACCGCCTGCCTATGTCGATAACCGTGCCCCAATTTTCGGAAATTAAAATCGATCACGGCAAGCGCGCCATTACGGCAAGATTCTTTGTAGCTGTATAGAGGACGCCCTGCCGCGGCCACATTATTGACAAACCCGCAGAGTCATTGCGGTTTTTTTTAATCTGAAAGTTTTCACTATTATCCACGCGAAAAAAGATTAATAAACTCTCATTTCTATCTCACTGCGCGATTTCCACAGCATGATCGAGCTTAATCGAGAGCACGCGCGAAATGCCCTCGTCGCCCATAGTCACACCGTAAATAATGTTGGCCTGCCGCATGGTTTCGCGGTTATGGGTGATGGTAATAAACTGCGTTTGGTGGGAAAGGCGCGACAAAATTTTCCCAAAACGGATGGAATTCGCCTCGTCCAAAGCCGCGTCTACTTCGTCTAAAACCACAAAGGGCGATGGGAAAGCCGTTAAAATTGCCATCAGTAGCGCGATAGCCGTTAAAGTTCTTTCGCCGCCGGACAAAGCAGAAATGTGCGTAAGCTTTTTTCCGGGCGGGGTGGCGCGCACGTCGATGCCCGTCACTTCCTCGCGGCCGGTTGGGACTTGCGTCTCAAGTTCTTCTTCCACAGCTTCCGCATCGGCCGGCCCGCCATCCGCGTCTCCTTCAACCGCTTGTGAAGTGCGGACTTCTTTAATTTGCGTCATCCGGGCGCGGCCGCCGGAAAAAAGAATGCGAAAGTATTCGGAAAATTGGTCGTTGATGCGGTCAAAACCTTCGGAAAACTGTTTTTTGATAATTGTGTCCAGTTCGACGATGACTTTTTTTAAATCGTCAATGGCGGTCCGTAAATCCTTTGATTCGGAAGTTAAATGATTATAGCGTTGTTCCGTTTCTTTGTATTCCTGCAAGGTCAAATCGTCCACGCCGCCGATAAGCTCCAGTTGGGCTTTAAGTTTTTGAATTTTCTGCTCCAGTCCGGCTTCCGTCGCGGCCGGCAGGGTCTTGATTTTTTCCAAAAAATCCGCGGATAAATTCTGGCGCACTTCCAAAAGCAAGCTTTCTAGATGCGCGTCTCGCCGGGCTTTTTCAATCAACACCAGGCCTTTTTGATCTTTAATTTTGGCCAGCAAATCTTGCTTCTGACGCAGTTTCCTTTCCAAATCCAGCAATTCTTTTTTTTCCCGCGCTTCCAACGCGACAAAGTCGTTCAGTTCGCCTTCCATCTGGCGAATCAAGGAAAAATACTTTTGCAATTCTTCGTTTAACGTTTTTTCCTGTTCCGAAAGTTCGTCCCATTGGGCATCGGCTCCGCCCGCCGTAACTTGCCGGCTTTCCCGCTCCAAACTGGCTAATTCGCTTTTTAAGTCGGCAGTCGCGGATGCGTAAAACTTTTCCGCCGATCGGGCCGCTGCGGTTTCCGCGGAAATCCTGGCAATCTCGGCGGCTAGCTGCTCCTTTTGCGAATAAACTTTCTGCAATTGGGAATTTAAATGTAAGAGCTCGGAATGGTTCATCTGCACGCTGGTTACCTGGGTAAAGCGGTCTTTCAGTTTGACTAAGATGATTTCTAAATTGGAAGCATCTTGTTGGAGGTGGCTTAGATCCTCTTCCGATTTGAAATTTTTTATATCATACAAAATCAGCTGGAAGCGGGAATAAATTTTATCAATGTCGTCTTTTAACTTGTTAAGGTCAAAAGGATTTTTAGACGAATCCACGCTCTTTAACAAAGTGGAAATTTCTCCCTGCAATTTTTCGTAAATTTTTTGGTGGTCAAGGAGGTTTTTTTCTCCCAAAACGGTCTGGCGGCGCAGATCTTCCATCTGATTTTCCAATTCCTTGATTTTATTGCCGATTTCCTGCTGGCGCATTTTTAAAGCCTTCGGATCGGCTGCCTGCAACGGCGCTTTGACTTTTAGCTTGCCGTGAATGGTGGCCAGCTCTTCTTGTAAACGATTTTTTTCTTTTTCCTGCCGCCGCAAATTTTCCTGGAGTTTGGCATAGCCTTGGGATTTTTGGAAAGTATGCTCTTCCAGCTTTTTAATCTGGGCGTCGGCGCTTTCGATTTCTTCGTTTAGTTTTCCCAAATCTTCATCGAAATATTTTACCTGACTTTCAAATTCTTCCAGACTTTTTTGGATATCGCGATACGCTCCGGAATAAAAACTAACTTGGGCCTGCCGCAGCTGGGCGTGGATTTCTTCCCGCTGTTCCATCCGCTTGGCCTGCCGCTTGAGCGATCTTAATCGCGGCTCGATTTCGGCGATTAAATCGGCCACCCGCAGCAGGTTTTGATCGGAACGTTCCAGTTTTCTGGCCGCCCGCTCGCGTTTGAGATAATAAGCTTTTACGCCACAGGCTTCCTCGATTAAATTTTTGATGGCGGACGGCCCGGCTATGATCATCTGATCGATTGACCCCTGCGAGATAACATGGTAGGAGTTATTGCCATAGCCGGATTTTGCGAGCAGCTCGACAACATCCATCAGCCGGACTGCTTGTTTGTTTAGAATATAGTCGGATTCGCCGTTGCGAAAAACGCGGCGACCGATCTCCACTTCCGAATAATCAATCGGCAGCCGGCGGTCTTCGTTATCAAAAGCAATCGACACTTCCGCCCCGCCCAGCTTGGATTTTTTATCGGAACCGGCGAAAATTACGTCTTCGCTTTTTTTACTCCGGACGGCCTTCATGCTTTGTTCGCCTAAAACCCACCGGATGGCGTCGGAAAAATTCGATTTCCCGGAACCGTTAGGGCCAACTACCGCGATAATCCCTTTTTCAAATTCCAAAACCGTCTTTCTGGCGAAAGATTTGAAACCTTGAATTTCGAGGCGCTTTAAATACATCTCAAATCTACAAATTTAACAAATCTACGAATGTCTACAAATAATTACTTATTTAAAACCCGCTTGGGTTGCAGGAATTTTGGACGAAAATTCACCAGTATACCAAGCTTCAGGTCGCAAATTTGCAAATAACGCTTAATTTGTTCGTAATCTGCTCTCAATAAGTTCGGTTTTGATTTCAATTCCAAAATTATTGACCTGTCAATTATAAAATCTAAAGTGTTGCCGGTATCTCCCACCTGACATTCTCTTTGATATTGGATGCTTTTATCTTTCAACTTCTTTTCAATCAAATCGGCATATTGCTTTTCTCTGGCGAAACTGCCTAATTCATTGTGGACAGAAAATAGAATACCGGTTAGGTCGTAACTTAATTTACCATATAAGAGTTTGGTCTTTGTTTCAAGCATGCTTGACAGCATTCGTAGACATTTGTAGATTTGCTCTTATTCGTAGATTTGAAGCGTACTAAACAACTTTTTTCCAAGCCTCGCTTGCCACCGCCGCTTCCGCCGCGGCCAATTCCGCTTCCTGTTTGGAAGGACCCGTGCCTTGTCCGACCAAATTTTCGCCGACGAATACGCCGACTTCAAAACGCTTATTGTGATCGGGTCCGGATTCGGATAAAACTTTATAGGTTGGCGTGATGCTGGATTTTTCCTGCACCATCTCCTGCAGGCGGCTTTTCGGATCGACGTAAGAACCATTGCTGATGATTGCCGGCAGTTCTGCCAAAATGCTTCGGTTGACGAACTGGTGGGTTTTATCATATCCGCCGTCCAAATACATCGCGCCGATCAAAGCCTCCAAAGCGTTGGCCATTATCACCTGCCGCGCCCGGCCCTGATCTTTGGCTTCGCCGCGGGAAAGCAGTAAAAAATCTTCCAAGCCGACTTTGCGCGCGATTTCGGCCAACATTTTGTAATTCACCAAGGCCGAGCGGAGATTGGTCAGCTCGCCTTCCGGTTTGGAAAAATTTTCATAGAGATAACCGGTAACGGCCAATTCTAAAACCGCGTCACCCAAAAATTCCAGCCGCTCGTTGTGGGGCAGGGGGTAATCGCGGTGCTCGTTTAAATACGAGCGGTGCGTCAGCGCGGTTTTCAACAGGTCTTTGTTTTCGAAAGTGAACTCAAGGCGTTTCTCAAGTTCGGAAATTTCCATATGTATTTGTCGAACCGCTAACTTGTACTTAATCGCTGGCTTTCCAGCAAGCAAGTACAAATCGGCGGAAAATTAATTATTGCAAACTAGCCTCTGGTGGGCGGTGCAGGACTCGAACCTGCTGCCTCGTCTACGTCAAAGACGCGCTCTACCAGCTGAGCTAACCGCCCTAGGATAAATTTTAAACTACAACCCATGCTGTCATTGCGAGCCTGCCTGCCGCCTGCCTGCCGGTAGGCAGGGAGTCTGCGACGAAGTCATCCCTTCGGGAGATGTCCCGAAGGGACACAATCCCGTTTTTTATTCGCTGGGATCGCCACGTCGCCTCTCGCCAGGCTCACGGCTCCTCGCGATGACAATCTTAGTAGAAATTTTGAATTTTATCGATTACGCCGCGGCGGGAGTAGCCGCCGGGGAAATATTGGCGGTCTGATTTTGCAGTTCCTTCTTTCTTTCTGGAGTCAAAATATCCTCGATCATTTCCCGAAATTCTTCGCGCTCGATGGTTTCCTGTTTAATCAATTTGGCCGCGATTTCCACCAGTTTATGCTTGAATTTTCTGATGATGTCCAAGGCCGCTTTATAACCATTATCAATCAGCGTTTTTACTTCCTCGTCGATTTTAGTCGCCACTTTTTCGGAATAATTTTTTTGTTCGCCGATTTCCCGACCCAAAAACACCAGTTCGTGCCGATCGCCGAAAGTCATCGGGCCCAGCCGTTCGCTCATGCCGTAAGTGGTAACCATTTTGCGCGCCAGGTCCGTGGCGATTTTTAAATCATTGGAGGCGCCGGTGGTCATTTCGTCAAAAATCAGCTTTTCCGCCGCCAACCCGCCCATCGACACCGCGATGTCATCCATAAATTCCGAACGGGAGTGCAAATGCTTGTCTTCGGTAGGAAGTTTGAGTGTGTAGCCGGCGGCACGGCCGCGGGAAATAATGGAAATCTTGTGCACCGGGTCGGCGTGCGGCAGAACCGCGGCAACCAGCGCGTGACCGGCCTCATGATGCGCGGCGATTGCTTTTTCCTTTTTGGACAAGATGTGGCCTTTGCGTTCCGGCCCAAGCATCACCTTTTCAATGGCTTCAAACAGCTCTGACAGCGTGATGGTTTTTTTGTTCCGGCGGGCAACCAAAATCGCGGCTTCGTTCACCAGGTTTTCCAAATCCGCGCCGGAAAAGCCGGGCGTGCGCTCGGCCACGAGACGCAAATTAACGCCCTCGGCCAACGGCTTATTGCGGGAGTGAATTTTTAAAATCGCTTCCCGGTCGCGAATGTCGGGTGCGTCAATCACCACCTGCCGGTCAAAACGGCCCGGGCGCAAAAGCGCCGGGTCCAAAACGTCCGGCCGGTTGGTGGCCGCGATGACGATAACGTTAGTCTCGTTTTCAAAACCGTCCATTTCCACCAGAATTTGGTTTAACGTCTGTTCGCGCTCGTCGTGTCCGCCGCCCAAACCCGCGCCGCGCTGGCGTCCCACGGCGTCAATTTCGTCCACGAAGACTATGCTGGGGGAATGTTTTTTCGCTTTCACAAACAAATCCCGGACGCGCGACGCGCCGACGCCGACGAACATTTCCACGAATTCCGAACCTGACATATGAAAAAACGGCACGTTCGCCTCGCCGGCCACGGCGCGGGCCAGCAAGGTTTTGCCGCAACCCGGCGCGCCCAAAAGCAATACGCCTTTGGGAATCCGCGCGCCGAGCGCCAAAAATTTCTGCGGATAGCGCAAAAATTCCACAACTTCCGAAAGTTCCTGTTTAGCCTCGGCCAAGCCGGCCACGTCATCAAAAGTCACCCGCTTTTTGTTGCCGCCCACGCCCGCAAGTTTGGCGGAAGACTGACCAAAAGACATAGCTTTGCTGTTGGCGCCGGCCACCTGACGCATTAAAAAGTAGATAAACACGCCCACCAAGAGCAGAGGTATGAGGAAAGGTAAAATGGAAGAGAAAAATATTGAGGTGCCGGATGGCGCTTTGTATTCCAATTTTAAAGCGCCTAATTTTTCTTTATCAACGCCCAGATTGGAAAGCGACTCCGTCAAAGCCGCGCCGCCTTCTTTGCTGGACTTTTCCGTCGCGCCGTCTTTTAAAGTAATTGCCAAACTATCCTGCTGGATGATAATCTTTTCCACCTGGCCTTCATTGATTTGGCCGGCCAGTTCGGTCAAAGAAACTTGCTTGACGGGAGGGCTTTGGGTGGAAGCCAAAGATAAAATTCCCGCGATAAACACGAAAACCAGAAAAACGATTAAAATATTTTTGGTGAATTTTTTCATATTCATTGGCTCTCCCCTCCTTTCAAAGGAGGGGATAAAGGGGTGGTTTAAAATTCTTGCTTGCTTCTTTACTTAAAACCTGCTTGTTTATTTTAAAATAATTTTATCTTGTCGTCAACCCCTTACTGCGGTTTTGGCGGTTTGTGGACATCCACATCTTCTATCTCCGCTTCTTCCGCTAAATCAACGGGTCTTGGAGGTAAACTTCCCAAAATCTTTTTGACTTCTTCCATCCTAGACATTGATTCAAAAGCACAAAACAAGTATTCGCCATTGGCGACAATCGAAACAAATAAAATCAATTCTTTCTCCTTCAAAAAATCCGCCCGTGATTCATATCGCTCGTAAATTGGCGATTTGCGCCGGTTTTCTAGATAGAACAATTTATGGACCTTCAGCTTTCGCGGAAAATTCGCGTCAATCGCCACAATCTTGTCTCCAATTTTCGGCCCGTCTCCCGACATATCCATCCTGCCACTGACAACAAAATGATATTTGGTTTTCTTAAAAGGAGGATATTTGACTGAATCTTCGCCGATAAGAACATCTACATATTCAACAAAGGGTTCAATTTTTTTTACAAGCAAAACATATCTGGCTTGCCAAGCCATATCACGCAAAGCGACCTCTCTATAATGCACCATGTTCATAAATTTGTTTAGAAGCTCCTGATTAGTATTTCGAAAAGCATCCCATTAAACTGTTATCCCAGAGGGATTTTCGCCCCGCGCTACTGGTGCTCTATTCTTGAATTAATGTAAACCCATTTGGCCGCCGCAGGCGGCGAGGAAGTCCCCCCGCGAAAATTCGGAAAGGCGGCGGAG
>JBBUGP010000039.1:0-1148 GCA_038077895.1 Patescibacteria group bacterium | reverse complement strand
GGCGGCGGGGTGGCGGGCACCACGGCGGCGGAAACCATCCGTTTATCGGACAGAACCGGCTCGATGGCCATTGTTACCGACGAGCCCAACCCGTTTTATTCCCGGATTATGCTTTCCAAGCCGAATTTCTTTTTGGAAAAAATTCCTTTTGACCGTATCTGGCTAAAAAAGGACAGTTGGTATCCAGAAAACAAAATCCAGCTGATCTCCGGAAAAAAAGCCGTTAAATTGCAAACGCAGGAAAAAACCGTAACCTTAAACGACGGAACGATTTTGGGTTATAAAAAATTACTTTTGGCTTTAGGCTCCCGCGTTAGACTTTGGGACGTGCCGGGCGCCGACAAAGACGGCGTGCTATATCTGCGCACGCTGGAAGATGCCAAAAAAATCATCGCCAAAATAAAAATCACCAAACAGGCCGTGGCCATTGGCGCCGGTTTTACCAGCTTCGAAACCTGCGAAATGCTAAAGATGGCCGGCTTGGATGTAACCTTGGTTATCCGCGAAGCGCACTACTGGGACCCGATTTTTGACCAGCTTTCCGGACAGATGGTGGAACAGGCTATGGAAAAAGGCGGGGTAAAAATCATCAAACAACAGACTGTCATGGAAGTCTTGGGTGGAAAAACCGTTGAGGGCGTGCGCCTTGCGGACGGCCGGCAGATCCCCTGCCAAATCGTTGTCGCCGGAATCGGCGTATATACCGACACCGACTGGCTGAAACAAGCCGGGTTGAACGTCAACCGCGGAGTGATTACCGACGAATTTTTACGCGCTTCAACATCCGACATTTGGGCGGCCGGAGACGCGGCGGAATATAAAGACGTTATTTTGGAAGAGCACGTGCAGATGGGCAACTGGGTGAACGCGCAAACCCAAGGCCGGATGGCCGGCAATAATATGAGTGCTGCCTCCCCCAAAGCTTTTAAATTCGTTTCGTTTTATACCACCCAAGGTTTTGGTTTGGCCGCGGCGTTTGCCGGCGATGTCCGACCTTTGCCCGACCGCCAAATGGTCGCCCGCGGAGGTGGGCAAAACAAATCCTACGGCCGGCTAATTGTCGATAATAAAGGCGAATTGATCGGGGCGACGCTGGTTAACCGCACGCCGGAACTGGCGACGATTAATAAACTGATTGAAAATAACGT
>JBBUGP010000038.1:0-3803 GCA_038077895.1 Patescibacteria group bacterium | reverse complement strand
GATATGCGCATGGCGGGGGAGGGGTTTGGTATTGGTAAATACATTACCGAGTTGGCCAGCGCGCTCATAAAACGCAAATCAGAATTTGAGTACGTTCTTTTCTTTGATAAAAATTTCAGCGCCGAAGCTTACAATAAATTCAGTAAAATCCATCCGCATTGCCGTCTGATCGCGGCGCGATATTATTCTTTGGAAGAACAAATCAAACTGCCTGCGATTTTGTCTCGTGAGCGCTTGGACTTGGTCCATTTTCCAAATTTCAATGTCCCGCTTCTATATCCGGGAAAAACAGTCATAACCATTCACGATTTAATTCACCACCGTTTTTCCGGCAAACGCAAGAAAAACTTTCTTTATCGCTGGGGCTACCGAACCGTTATAAATTTGGCGGCTAGAAAAGCTTTACAAATCATTACAGTTTCAAGCGCTTCAAAAAATGATATAATAAGATTGCTCGGAATTTCTCCGGAGAAAGTTTCCTTTATTTATAACGGGCTGGCGGAAAATTTCAAGCCTGATTTAGATCTAAACAAAATCGAAACGGTTAAGCGGAAATATAAAATTTCGAAACCCTACTTGTTGTGGGTCGGCGTCTGGCGAAAATACAAAAATTTGCCGCTTTTATCTCAAGCTTTCGAGTTAGTCCAAAACCGGCTGCAAGGACAGCTTCAGCTGGTTCTGGTGGGGGAAGAGGACGGAAATTACCCGGAGATCAAGCCATTAATTTTAAAAAACCGATATTCGCGAGACATAATCGCCCCGGGGAGAATTTTGGAACCCGATTTAATTGCCCTTTACAGCGGCGCTTTAGCCTACATCAGCCCTTCACTTTTGGAAGGATTCAACCTGCCGGCGCTGGAAGCGCAAGCCTGCAGCGCGCCGTTAATCGCTTCCGATACGTCGGTTGCTCGCGAAATCTTCGGCGATTCGGCGATGTATTTTGACCCGCGCGAACCTCAACAGCTTATTGAACGAATCTTAGAGATTTTTCGAAATTCTGCCTTGCGACAAGCTTTTCGCAAGAAAGCGAATGAGAACTCGTTAAAATATCGGTGGGAGAAAACCGCGACAGAGACGGAAGGAATTTATCGCAAAATTTTACTCCCTGAAATTTAAAACCTCACCTTGATCCTCTCCTTTGACCTCTCTGTCCCGACGGTACCGTCGGGACATCTCTCCTTGTTAGGAGAGAAAAAAATTGTAGGGAGCGTTTGGGAGAGGAGAACTAATGAATATGAAAATTTTACTCGTCGGCGGCGGTTCCGGAGGATCGGTAAGCCCGCTTCTGGCGGTCAGACAATACATCGCTAAACATCAGCCCAATGCCGAATTTTTTTTCATCGGCACTCGCACCGGACCGGAGCGGGCGATGGTTAAAAAGGAAAATATGTCTTTTTATTCGGTTCCGGCCGGAAAATGGCGGAGGTATTTTTCCCTAATAAATTTTTACGATTTATTTGTTACGCCGTTTGGTTTTTTTAAAGCGCTGCATCTTTTAAAGAAAATCCGCCCCGATGTCCTGTTTTCAGCCGGTTCCTTCGTTTCGGTACCCGTGGCTTACGCCGCTTACTTATTAAAAATTAAGATTGTTATCCACCAGCAGGACGTCATTCCAACGCTCTCTAACAAACTTGTTTATCCCATCGCCGACAAACTCACGGTCAGTCTCGAAAAATCCGCAAAAGACTTTTATACCGGCAGCGGATTTTTTCGAAAATTAAAAAAAACAAAAATCGTCTACACCGGCAATCCGATCCGACCGGAGATCACCTCTGGAAAAATCAACCGCGCCCGGGAGCTATTTAATCTCCGCTCCGACTTGCCGACTTTGCTGGTTTTAGGCGGAGGCACGGGCTCGGAGAGTTTAAATAAAATCGTCGCCGACGCGTTGCCCGATTTAACAAAATATTTTCAAATCATTCATCAAACTGGTAAAAATAAAAAAAATAAAGTTGAAGCCCGCGAAAACTATTTTCAGAAGGAATTTCTTTATCCCGACGAGCTTCCTCACGCCATTAAAATCGCCGACATAGTGATTTCCCGGGCGGGATTTTCCTATATTACCGAATTGGCCGCGTGCAAAAAAGTTTGCATCATCATTCCGCTGCCAAATTCACATCAAATTTATAACGCGCACTATCTGATTTTTCAACGCGCCGCGATTGTCGCCCCGCAAGAGGCGGTGACCACCCAAACCTTGATCGCTACATTGCGAAAACTGCTTTTTGATGTTGAGGCGCAAAAATACTTAAAAAAATCAATCAGTAAACTTATGCCGCGCGACGCTGATAAAAAAATCGGGGAACTGATCATATCGCTTTGCAGTAAACATACTCATCTTTAAACGGTGTATCTATGTATCGATACGTAGATACAGTTAAATGATCTAAAAAAACAATTTACACCTGAGCTTATAAAAGTTTAAAAAATGTTACCCTTTGATTTTAAAAACATAAATTTCATCCATTTCGTCGGTGTCGGTGGAATCGGCATTTCGGCGTTGGCGAAATTTTTTCTGGCCCAGGGAAAATCTGTCTCTGGATCGGATATTGCCGACTCAGCGATTATTAAAGACGTTAAACAGATGGGAGTTAAAGTCAACATCGGCCACAAAATCGAAAATTTGGACGCCAAAACGCAACTCGTGATTGTATCCAACGCCATACCAGAAAACAACCCGGAAATTTTGGAAGCAAAAAAAAGAGACTTGCCGATTATCAGCCAGTTTGAGGCGTTGGGGCTGTTATCCGCCGGTTCACGGACAATTGCCATCGCCGGAACTAACGGAAAGTCCACAACAACAGCGATGACCGGTTTGATCTTGGAAGAATCCAGAATGGACCCGACGGTATTTGTTGGAAGCTTCCTGCCGCAGTGGAAAGGGAACCTGCGCGTGGGAAAGCTCAATACATTCGTAGTTGAGGCGGATGAATACCAAAGAAAATTTCTTTCGCTTGTCCCGCAAATCCTTGCCTTAACCAATATTGAAGCGGATCATCTAGATTACTACAAAGACCTAGAAGACATTAAATCGGCTTTTAAGGAGCTGATAAAAAAAGTCGAGACTAATGGTACAGCTATTTATAACGCGGATGATCCGACATCGTTAGATGCCCTCAACTCTTCTGTCATTCCCGCGGAGGCGGGAATCCAGATTATTAACTACGGTAAAAACGGAAAAGAAGTCAAACTGCTTTCTGTCGACGTTCGCGAGCAAAAACAAATCGTGAAAATTAATTTCTTCGGCAAGCCTGAAGAATTTGAACTTCGCGTGCCCGGACTTTTTAATGTTTACAACGCGTTGGCGGCGGCGGCTTGCGCCGGGGTTTTGGGGATAGATTTTCCCACTATCGCTTTGGCTCTCGGAAAATACAAGGGAATTTGGAGGCGTTTTGAACTCCGGGGAACCGCCGGTAAAACCTTGATTATCAGCGATTATGCCCATCATCCAACGGCTTTACTTGCGACTATGAAAGCGGCTCGGGAATTTTACCCCGGCAAAAAAATTCTACTGGTTTTTCAGCCGCACCAATACCGCCGGACCAAACTGCTGTTTGAGGATTTTATCACAGCTTTATCCGCAGCCGATCCGGATAAATTAATTTTGGCGGAAGTCTACGACGTCGCCGGCCGGGAAGACGCGGATAAATCTGTCGGAAGCAAACAATTGGCCGATAAAATTTCCGAGGAACTGCCCAACACGGTATACGCCGCTAATCTGGAAGAAACCGAAAAACTTATCCGCGCCGACCTGCCCAATTTTGATATTGTGATTGTGATGGGGGCAGGGGATATTGACGGAG
>JBBUGP010000037.1:0-2282 GCA_038077895.1 Patescibacteria group bacterium | reverse complement strand
AAGAGGCAATAGCGGATTGCCACTTTATGCCCGCTTGTGAGAGCGGCTGCCAGACGCGCTTGCTGTCGGCGGATATCTGCTCTGGTTAAACCCTCGGGTGAGGGCAGGCCAAGCATTCTTCTGACCTCCGCCTCCATCAGTTTCTGCAGGCTCGTGCTTCGTTTGACAGCAAGAATTTTCAGCCTGTGATGCACGTCTGAAGGCAGAAAGACGCTGACTTTGACTTTCTGCATCGTTTTCCTCCATTCGCAATTCTTACTTCCAGATTCTTGATTCTAACTTGCCCGTTCGGAGTATTCGCCGGTTTGGGTATTGACGCGGATAACATCGCCTTCTTTAATAAACAGCGGTACCTGCACGATTAAGCCGGTTTCCAAAGTCGCGGGCTTGTTGCCGCCGGAGGAAGTGTCGCCTTTAATTCCCGGCGGCGTATCCTTGACTTTAAGTTCCACCTTCACTGGCAGTTCCAAGCTGATCGGCTGGCCGTCGAAATATTCCAAAGTCACAATCTCCCCTTCCTTCAGATAGGGGATTTTATCGCCAGCCACGGACGCGGCCAAATCGATGGTTTCGTAAGTTTCGTTATTCATAAAATGCCCGCCGGCATCGTCAGCGTAGAGAAATTGGGCTTTTTGTTTGGTGACTTCCGCCGCTTCCACCTTTTCTCCGGACTTGAAAGAATAATCCAGGACCTTGCCGGTAATTAAATTCCGCAGTTTGGTCTGAATAACGGGTTTGCGCTGCTGCATGCGCACAAAATTCGACCAGATAACCTCGTGCGGCTGGCCGTTGAACAAGACAATAACTCCTTTGGTTTTTAGATCCGAAAAATCCACTTAATTAGTTTGTAGTTTTTAGTTGGTAGTTTGTAGAAATTTAGACTACAAGCTACCCACTATAAACTTTTTACTGATTATTACGTCGAAACGAACGGTAAAAACGCCATATGGCGGGCCCGTTTCAGCGCGATAGCCACTTTATGCTGATGCGACGCGCAACTGCCGGTTCGGGAGCGGTTGAGGATTTTGGCGTGCGGCGACATAAAACGCCTCAAGAGCTGGATATTTTTATAATCCACGGTCGAGACTTTGTTCTGGCAAAAGTAACAGGGCTTGGGCTGGAGAAGAGTGTTGTTTTTGGGAAACATAACAATAAAATTTCTAATTTCTAATTCCTAATTTCCCCGCCTGCCTACGCCGACTCCCATATATTGCTGCACTTGCGCCAATCCTCATCCACTGTCGAGTTTATCATCAATGTTGCTGGACGGCACTGGCGGGCAGGTAAATAATTTTCAATAACCAATTTTTAAAATTGAGGCTTGGTGCTTGTTTGAAAATTTGAAATTGGAAATTGGTAATTATCTTTTTGAGAAAATTTAAGGATAGAGAAATGAAGTTTTGAGAAGAAAATCTAGAATCCACGAACGTTAGAAAGGTATATCTTCCACGGAGATTTCGTCGGAAGTCTTGGCGGGCGTCGCGGCGGCGGGGCCTGTAGGGGACTGGGATGGGGAAGCGCCGGGGTTTTCCTGCGAATCAGGAGTACCTCGTCCAGGGCCGGAATCCAGCATCAGTAAATTGTCGGCGACAATTTCCGTGCGTTGCCGCTTGGTGCCGTCGTTGGCCTCCCAAGACCTTGTTTGCAGACGGCCTTCTATCAGGACGCGGCGGCCTTTTTTAAGATATTGCGCGGCGATTTCCGCGAGTTTTCTCCAAGTGACAATGTTATGGTATTCGACCTGCTCCACTTTTTGTCCCTCGGCGTTTTTGTAGACGAAATTGGTCGCCAAACTGAAAGAAGTTACGTTTATTCCGTTGGGCGTGGTGCGGGATTCGGGATCGCGCGTTAGCCGCCCGACGATGATGGCTTTATTGAGGTCCATAAAATTAGATTAATTATTATTGTCATTCCGAGCCAAGTCGAGGAATCTTTTTACGGATCCTTCGGCTTCATCCCGACCAACGTCGGGATTCCGCTCAGGATGACACTATGTGTCACTTAATTTCTTCTTCCAAAGCTTTTTCGATTTGCTTATCCAGGTCAATTTCGATATGCGGTTTTGCCTCCGCGGATTTTTTGGCCGCCGAAGGTTCGCCGGTTCTGGATCTTTTGATGAGTTTTTGCTCCTCCAAGTCCTTGGCCTGCCGAATCAGATCGTCGTCGATATTCAAAAGCAGGTGGCGGATAATCGTGCCGGTCATGCGGATTTTATGGTCAATTTCGGAAATTTTGTCGGTGGCGGCGTTAAATTTGATTTGCACGTAAAAGCCGTTGCGGGT
>JBBUGP010000036.1:0-8043 GCA_038077895.1 Patescibacteria group bacterium | reverse complement strand
CAATTTTGGTCAAAAAGCGAGTATGGCCATCGGCATGGCCCGCCAAAACTTAGCCGAGTTTTTGGGTTGCGAATCGGAGGAAATAGTTTTTACGGGATCGGCTACCGAGGCCGATAATCTGGCAATTTTCGGGACATTGAAAGCCGTCAAAATTACGAAGCCCCACATTATCACTTCGCAAATTGAGCACCCGGCTGTTTTGGAGTCCTGCCGCGAATTGGAAAGGCGGGGCGTGGAAGTTACCTATCTTTCCGTGGGCAAAGACGGCGTTGTTGAGGTTTCCGAGCTTAAGAAGGCGATGAAATCAAACACCGTTTTAGTTTCGATTATGTATGCCAATAACGAAGTCGGCACCATCCAACCGATTGCCGAAATTGGCGAATTGATAAAAAAAATAAATACCAAGATCCTGTTTCATATTGATGCTGTCCAGGCGGCGAATTTCCTGGACTGCGATGTCAAAAAATTGGGGGTAGACCTGTTAACCCTAAGTGGCCATAAAATTTACGGGCCTAAGGGAGTCGGCGCTCTTTATGTTAAAAGAGGCACGCCGATCGCGCCGATCATTTACGGCGGAGGGCATGAAAGGGGTTTAAGATCGGGCACAGAAAACGTGGCCGGCATCGTCGGGTTGGGCCAGGCCGTTAAAGAAATCCAAAACCCAAAATTAAAAATTCAGAATATCCGGATTAGGCAGTTCAGAGACAAACTGATTAAAACTATTTTGAAAATTATTCCCGCGTCCAGGCTGAACGGCTCTCTGACCCAGAGATTAGCCAATAACGTCAATATCAGTTTTGACGGGGCCGAAGGCGAAGCCATTGTCGTGGCTCTGGACCAAAAAGGGATTGCTTGCTCTACGGGTTCGGCTTGTTCTTCGGGAAGTTTGGAGCCGTCGCATGTCCTTTTAGCGCTTGGGCTTTCAGAGGAGGCGGCGCACGGATCTTTGCGGCTGACATTGGGCAAATACAACACAGCCAAAGACATCGAAAAAATTATTAAGGTTTTGCCCGTAATCATCCAAAGATTAAGAAAGATTTCGGGATACAAGTAAAAATTATATGGAATATTATTCAAAAAAAATCATCAACCGCTTCATGCATCCCAAAAATCTCGGTAAAATTAAGGATGCTAGCGGCATTGGCGATACCACCAACTTGCGCTGCGGCGATTTGATGAAGATTTATCTCAAAGTTGAAAAGAGGGGGGATGAGGAGATAATCAAAGACGCTAAGTTCGAAACTTTCGGGTGCGGGCACGCCATTGCTATTTCGGACATGATGTGCGATTTGGTTAAGGGAAAAACGTTTACCGAAGCCCTAAAAGTTGGCTATGAGGACATTGCCGAGGAAATCGGCCCGATTCCGCCGGTCAAAGTGCATTGTGCGAAACTTGCCCAAGCGGCCCTTAAGGCGGCCATCGAGGATTATAAAGAAAAAACAAAATTATAATTCTATGTCGCTTTACGATTTACCGCAATTTAATTTTAAATGGCCCAATTCTTTCAAGCCGAAGCCGATAATTATAACTATTTTGATTGCTTCTTTGTTCGGTTTTTTGGCTGGCGCTTTTTCCAGTTCGCTTTTCTATCTCGAACTTAGGGGATATCTCGCAAACGTGCCCGGCCTCGAGAAAATAATCGAAAAAGAATATGTCCCCCAGACCACCCAGGAAGGAGCCATTATTAAGGCGGTCAACGAGGTTTCGCCGGCCGTTGTTAACATCGTCATTTCTAAAGATCTGCCGGTTTATGAGCAATATCGCCAAAAAGGAACCCAGAAGCAGGACATCGGCTCGGGCACGGGGTTCATCGTTTCTAAAGATGGCATGGTTTTGACCAACAAGCATGTGGTTTTGGACGAGGCCGCCGATTACACGGTTTTCACTAATGACGGTAGAAAGTTTTCAGCCAAGGTTTTAGCGCGAGATCCTTTGCAGGATTTAGCTGTTTTAAAAATTGAAACGGAAAAAACCATTGATGCCAAGGGCGCTTTATTGCAAAAAGATTTTCCTGTGGCTGTGCTCGGCGATTCTGACAAATTGCAAATCGGCCAGACGGTCATTGCCATCGGCAATGCTTTGGGAGAATACCGCAACACAGTTTCGGTCGGAGTCGTTTCGGGCTTGGGCAGGACGATTACTGCCTCTTCGGGCGACTTTGTGGAAACGATCGAGGATGTTATCCAGACCGACGCCGCCATTAATAAAGGTAATTCCGGCGGTCCGCTTTTGAACTTAAGGGGAGAAGTTATCGGCATCAACACCGCTACCGTGCTTGATGCTCAAAGCATTGGTTTTGCCATTCCGGTTAATAAGGCCAAAAAAGATATTGATCAGGTCAAGTTTTCGGGTAAGATAGTTTATCCGTACCTTGGCGTTTATTACGCTTTGGTCACTGCCAACCTCCAAGAAAAATTCGATTTATCGGTTGATTACGGCGCTTGGGTGGGCCGGGATGCTGCCGGCAATAAAACCGATGTGGCAGTAGCTTCGGGCAGCGCGGCTCAAACCGCAGGGCTACAAAGAGACGATATTATTTTGGAATTCGGCGGCGAAAAAATCACCGCGGACAATTCTTTGGCGAAGCTCATCCAAAAACACAATCCCGGCGACAAAATCACTATGAAGATTCTGCGCGACAAAACCGAAATGACCCTCGAAGCCACTCTGGGCGAGCGCGAGGAATAAACCTGTGTGCACCTCCGGGAGGTGCACATTTTTGGTTGACTGGAACTGATCTTTGTGATAAAGTTTTTTATCAAGCCCACTCACAATTGAAAAAGGAGGGTAGAACAATATGCTGAAAATTGCTTTACCAAGCGGCAGTTTGGAAGAGCAGACGCTCCGTTTGTTCAAAGAGGCGGACCTGGAAGTAATCAGGGGTTTGCGTCAGCAAAAGGGAGTTTTGGATCATGGTAATTTCAAAGCTGAGATTACCATTATGCGGCCTCAAATCATTCCCAAGCTTGTGGAGAGAGGCAATTATCATTTGGGTATTTGCGGCTGGGATTGTGTTGTGGAAAGCGGCGCTACGGGAGTAATTTTGGTGGAAAAACTCAATTACAGCCGTTTTACTTCAGGCAATGTGAAGGTGGTGCTTTTTGGCTCAGTTGATGATTTGACACAGAAGGCATCGGAGATTAAACCGGGCAGTCGCATTCTTAGCGAATACCCAAATTACACCAGACGCTTTTTTGAAGAACAGGGTCTTGATGTTGAAATTGATTTTTCTTCAGGGACAACCGAAGCCCACATTCCGGACGATTATCCATACGGCGTTTGTGTTTCAGAAAGAGGAAAAAGTATTAATGCCAATAAACAGAAAGTCATTCAGGTTCTTTTTGAGTCAGCGACAACCCTGATAGCCAACCAGAAGATTATGGAAAGTGAGCGGGGAGCAAGAACTGTTCGCGCACTAAAACTGCTGTTAGTCGGCACTCTTGAGGCGCGGAGAAAAGTACTTTTAACCATGAACGTACCCAAAGATAAAATGGCTGAAGTGATTAAATTGCTGCCAGCCATGAAAGCACCGACCGTCAGCAAGTTGTGGGAGCAAGATTATTTTTCCGTCAGCGCGGTGGTGGATATTGGTTGGGCAGGTTTGTTTATCCCGGCTCTGTTGGAGGCGGGGGCGGAAGATCTTATCCAGCAGCCCATTTCCAAAGTTATTAAATCCTGGTAGATTTTAAAAGCGGTTCGCAAGAGCCGCTTTTTACTTTTCTTGATAATTTCGCAATTTTATGATAAAAATAATGTGATACAATAAAGCTATGAACGGCAATTTTACCAACAAAGCCCAGGAAGCGATACTGGCGGCCCAAGATACGGCAAGAAGTTTAGGCCAGCAGCAAATTGATGCTTTGCACCTGCTGCTTGCTTTGGTTTCCCAGGAAGGGAGCGTGGTTTTGATATTGCTCCAAAAAATCGGCGTGGATTTGGAAACCTTGAAGAAAAAAGCTAAGACCGCTTTGGATAAAATTCCGGTGATTGCCACGCCCCAGGCCTTCGGCCAGTTTTATCTGACTCAAGATATGGCTAAGATTTTAGATAGGGCGAGGCAAGAGTCGGTTAAAATGAGCGACGAATTTATTTCCGTCGAGCATTTATTTTTGGCGTTGCTCGATACCGACACCAAGGCCAAAGAAATTTTAGACAAGGCCAACTTTTTACAATCAGCGAGCGCCACGAGTTTGGAATTCGGCAAATTGAATTACACCGATACTTTAAAGGCCTTATCACAAATCAGGGGAGGCACCAGAATCACCGATCCGGAACCGGAGTCCAAATATCAGGTGATCGAAAAATATGCCAGGAACTTAACGCAGCTTGCTCTGGCCGGCAAACTTGATCCGGTCATCGGCCGGGAAAACGAGATTCGCCGATTAATGCAGGTTTTGTCACGCCGAACTAAGAACAACCCGGTTTTAATCGGCGAAGCGGGCGTGGGTAAAACCGCTGTGGTGGAGGGCTTGGCCCAAAGAATTATCAGAAAAGACGTGCCTGAAAGCTTGAGAGATAAAGAGATTATTGCCATTGATTTGGGCGCGATTGTGGCCGGCACGAGATACCGGGGAGAGTTTGAAGACAGGGTTAAGGCCCTATTAAAAGAAGTTAATCGGGCTGGCGGCCGGTATATTTTATTTATTGATGAACTCCATACTTTAGTGGGAGCGGGCGCGGCCGAGGGGGCGATTGACGCTTCCAATCTTTTAAAACCGGCCTTAGCTAGGGGGGAACTTAAAGCCATCGGCGCCACTACCCTGAAAGAATACCAAAAATACATCGAGCGGGATGCGGCTCTGGAAAGAAGGTTTCAGCCGATTTATGTTTCTGAACCCACAATTGAAGACACTCTCGCCATTTTAAGAGGCATTAAAGAAAAATACGAAGTTCATCACGGCGTCAAAATCAAGGATTCAGCTTTGGTGGCAGCCGCCGAGCTTTCGGCGCGCTACATTACCGACAGATTTTTGCCCGACAAAGCCGTGGACTTGATGGATGAAGCGACTGCCGCTTTGCGATTGGAAATCGAATCGCAGCCCGTGGAGCTCGACCAATTGAACCAGGAAATCCAGAAAATGGAAATTGAAAAAGAGGCCCTAAAGAACGAAAAAAGCGGTTCTGGCAAGAAAAAAACAGCGGCGCTTAATCGGGGCCTCGCCGATTTGAAAGAAAAAGCCAAGGCCCTTGAACTTAAATGGAAAACCGAAAGGGATTTGATCCAAAGCATCCGGGGCATGAGAAAGGAAATAGATGATTTAAATTTTCAAACCGAAGTGGCGCAGCGCGAAGCCAATTTGCAGAAAGTGGCCGAAATAAAATACGGTAAGATCCCGGAACTTTTGAAAGAAATTCAAAAGAAAGAAAAAGAATTGATTCGCTTCCAGAAAAAGAACCGCCTTTTAAAAGAAGAGGTGGGCGAAGAGGAAGTGGCCATGGTCGTTTCCCGCTGGACCGGCATCCCCATCACCCGCTTAATTGAAGCCGAGGCGAAAAAACTGGAAAAGATGGAAGATATTCTTGCGAAACAAGTCGTGGGCCAAAAAGAAGCGATTTCCGCGGTTTCCCGGGCGATTAGGCGTTCCAGAGCCGGGATTTCGGAAGAATCAAGGCCTATGGGTTCTTTTATATTTTTGGGGCCGACGGGCGTCGGCAAAACCGAAACAGCGAGAGCCCTGGCCGAGTTTCTCTTTAACGATCCCACAGCTCTAGTCAGGTTGGATATGTCAGAGTATATGGAGAAGCACACGGTGAGTAAAATGATCGGGAGCCCTCCGGGCTATGTCGGCTACGAAGAGGGCGGGCAATTAACTGATAAGATTCGCCGCCGCCCCTACGCCGTTGTTTTATTGGACGAAGTGGAAAAAGCCCATCCGGAGGTTTTTAATATCCTTCTGCAGATTTTGGAAGACGGCCGACTGACCGACGCCAAGGGCCGGGTCGCTTCTTTTAGGAACACTATTGTCATTATGACTTCCAATATTGGTTCAGAGCACATCGCCAGGATGGGCGCTTTGGGATTTTTAGGGAATGGCGAGGCGGGCGAGGCAGAAAATCTGAAAGAAAAAGTTATGGAGGCCTTGCGGTCGAACTTCAGGCCCGAATTCCTTAATCGTATCGACGAAATCGTTATTTTCAACCACTTAAGTAAAGAAGATATTAAAGAGATCGTGGAGTTGGAGCTTCAAAAGGTGATTTTACGCTTAAAAAACAAAGATATCGCCATTAAAGTGACGCAAGGTGCCAAAGACCTTTTATCAGAGCAGGGTTTTGATCCTAATTTGGGAGCGCGGCCTTTAAAGAGAGTTATCCAAAAACTGGTATTAGATCCCCTGGCTTTAAAAATCGTTTCCGGTGAAATCAAGGAAAAAGGCGAGGTTGTTATTGATGCCCAGACATCCCAGATTATTTTCAGGGGTGTTAACGACTTAATAATTAAAAAAGAATGGCCGCAAAAAATCTTCTCCAAGTCATAGCGATTTTCATCATTGGCACGATCGGCGGTATTTTCGCCGACCAGATTTTGTGGCCCTATTTCATCGAAAGGCCGCTTTTTCAGCAATATCGATTAGAGCAGAGCCCGATTTACGTTACCGAAAAAACAGAAACCACTAAGTACGTCCAGGAAAATACGGCCATCAGGGATTCGGTCCAGGACATTCTGCCGGTAGTGGTCGGCGTTAAGACCAAGACCGCGTCGGGCGAAGTATTGGCGGGCTCAGGTTTGGTCTTGACTTCCGACGGCCTGGTTGTCACCTTAGCAAATTTAGTGCCCAAGGGCGCGGAATTCGCCTTTTTTGTTGACGGCAAATGGCCGAACTTCCAGATATTAAAAAGGGACTTAGAAAATAACCTGGCTTTAGTTAAGGTGGAAAGGGGCGGCCTGAAAAGCCGCGGGTTTGTCGACTTCGAAAAAATAAAATTAGCCGAACCGGTTTTTATGGCCGGCACTGATTTTGCCGCGGCAATGTCAAGCACCACATCGCCGCAAAATACCGTTAATGCCGGAATTATCACCGCTTTTAATAAGGATTTAATCGAGACCAATATTTTTGAGAAAAAAAACATCTCGGGCAGCCCTCTTTTTGATATTGAGGGCAAGATAGTGGGCTTGAGCGTCATCGACCAAATCAGCGGAGGTCGGGTCTCCGCTATTCCCATCGATATTATCCGCGTCTTCGCCGGTTTCTAAAATAAAATGAAAAAACACCAAGGTCTGACCCCTGGTGTTTTCTTAAATGTTCTATCCGCTACAGGATTTTCCACCCTTTTGGCAGATAAAGGTGGATGGTTTTTGGAATCAATTCGAGCCGATGGCCAATTTTGGCAATCGCGGCTTCCGGATACATAAGGTAGGGGCGTTCGTCAGCGTTAATGGTTTCAATTACCACCTGGTCCAGTGGGAGAGACATTGAGCGATGGACGTGTATATATTTGTCGATTAGGGCGTCATCGTCCTCATAAACCACCGTCAATATTCTTCCCGAGTCAATGCGTCCATAAATGTTTCCGCCAAAGAGGATGAAACCGCCCGCGCTTCCCTTTATTTCTCCCCAGACACCCGGTTCAGAAATTTGCTCTTTCAGGTAAAAACGATGGGAATTATAGACCTCTTGAATCGGTTTGAGCTGCTGCTCAGCCGTTTTTTCGTTGTTTTGATAAACCGGATTGTAGTGGAAAATCCATACCGGGAAAATCGCGATGAGCGACAAAATGCCCATCAGGATTGCTATCATTCCCATTGCTGCCGTTTTCGTCCCCCAGGCCACAAGTGCACAAAATAACAACAAGAAAAGCCCGAAAAACAAAAGAGAAAGCCCCAAAAGCATTAGAGTCCAAGGCCAATAGCTAAAAGCAATACCAACCAAAACATTTTCTCCCATTTCTGTCTCCTCCTTTATTTCAATGTGCCCACTGCCAATAAGACATTGTATATCTTTTCATCTTCTTGTCAAGGATTTTAATAATGTGGGATTAATGTGGGATTTCGTAAATCCCACAATCCCATATTTGCCTTGACAAATATGAAATAACGTGCTAAAA
>JBBUGP010000035.1:0-3796 GCA_038077895.1 Patescibacteria group bacterium | reverse complement strand
CACGGTTTTATATTTGGAAGGCGAGCTGTTTTTGTCGTTTCGAATTTTGCGTTGCATTAAAAACCGTTTTGGCTCGACGAACGAAGTCGGGGTTTTTGAAATGAAAGAACAGGGCTTGAAGCCGGTTTCCAATCCTTCCTCGTTATTTTTATCCCAGCGGGTTACGCGGCAGCCCGGCAACGCCGTAACTTGCACCGTGGAGGGCAGTCGGGCAATGATGCTGGAAGTTCAGGCCCTAACCGCCAAAGCCCAATTTAACTATCCCAAAAGAGCCGCCACCGGATTTGATTTAAACCGAGTTCAGCTTTTGTCCGCGGTTTTGCAAAAGCGATTGCGCTTGAATTTGTTTGAGCAGGATATTTTTATCAGTGTTGCCGGAGGTTTTCGCGTTACCGAGACAGCTTGCGATCTGGCGGCCGCTTTAAGCGTCATTTCCTCTTTTAAGGATACGCCCCTTCCGGACGATCTGGTGATAATCGGCGAGGTCGGGCTTTCCGGCGAAATTCGGCCGGTGGGAATGGTGGACAAAAGAATCAAAGAGGCGGCTCGCTTGGGATTTAAAAGAATTTTGCTTCCGGCTGGAAACAAAGCTTTAGACGCGAAAATCAAGCTTCTGCCGGTTTCCGACCTTCAGCAGGCAGTATCTGTTTTTTAAAGGCACAGGTGCGCCTGAGCCCGCCGAAGCTTTCGCGTGGGCGGTGCCTGTCCTTTTTTAAACGGCTCAACGTGGTTGAGCCGTTCCCTGTTTTTAATGCTTTTGCATTTGACATGGAAGTGGTCCCAAAATTGTAGTTAGCCCATTTATGGGCTGTTATTCGAGCCGATAAATCGGCTGACTACATTAAAATTCGGGGTTTTGAGCTGCTTAATAGATTACTTAATGGGCGTTCAAAGTAAAAAAATCGCAATAAAAAAACGAGCTGGAAGCATGGACGTCATGCGGGCCAGCTCGCTCATCGGGAATTCCCAATAATCAAATAGACTGTCCGCCCCACTTCGTGGCGGGGCGGATCCCTTCTGCCTCAAATGATCCCTCAGCCAATGGCTCGGTTCCGTGGCTGAGGCGGAACCGGTCACATGGTTTTTAGGCTCCTTCGAGGAGAAGCCGTTGAACCCATCCCGAAAAGTTCGGTCGGGACGGGATCATGTCAAGCAGAAGAGGGTCGGGCGAAAAGGTCGTAGACGACCTGGATCGGTTCACCGGAAGCACTCCGGTCGGCGGCCGCTTGGCAATCCAAGCAGTATCTCGCGTGCGGCCAGGCCTTAAGCCGTTTTGGCGGGATGCTTCCTTCGCATTCATCGCAGACGCCATAGGTGCCGGCGCGGAGGCGCAAGAGGGCCGCAGAAACATCCCTTAGCTCGGCGCTGGTTTGGTCGAGCCGTGAGATTGCTAAGCGGCGCTCGGGTCCGCGAGCGTCGTCAAAATCGAGCATTTCTTCGGGTTGGAGGGACTCACGATGCTCCTTCTGTTCGAGAAGAAGCTCCCGTTGTTGAGAGATCAATCTCTCGCGAATCGCGTCGTTTGGGTTGAGGGGACTTTGGGACTTATGCATCTTTTGCCTCTTCCCGTTTACGCGAATGCGATTTTATGGCAAGGAATTATCGCCAACAGCGCTTCGCCGCAAGTTGTCTGCTCGGCGGCGAGAACCACTATCGCGTACGGCGCTTGGCTTTTGGCAAGAGCCAGGAAGACCAAGTGGCCCTCGGCGCCCTGCGAAGCAAGGTTGTTTCTGATTCCTTCCCTCAAGGACACCTTGGGCGTTGGGTCGATCCCTCGTACCTGCTCGTACCAGTCGAGCAGGGGACCGAGCTCGTCCAGATCCCCGAACTTTGCGGTTTCGCCGTTCAGGCAGACTGCTTGGAGCGCGGTCAGCTGGACGGTCGATTCGCCGGTAGAGATTGTGGTTTGGTGCGGATCCAGGCTATTGAAGAGCCGGAACCGTCTCCCTCCCAGGTTGAGTCGCTTTGGCGGGTGTCTCAAAACGGCAATCAAGCCGTTTGTGTCGCCAAAGTTCGTGCTTGCTCTTTCTTCTACAGTTACAACTTGTCTCATCCTAACCAACTCCTTGAATTTGAATTTCTGTTTTCTGAACTTTGAACAGCGTCTTGAGACTATGGCAAGTACAAGACGCAAAACAGCGTAGAGTTTGACAGTCTATTCGATATTCAGTTTCCTCCTTCGTGTTTGTAAGGTTGTTAGGATTCTAGAACATTTTTCAGTTTTCGTCAAGAAAAACTCGAATTTATGGGGTTTTTTGAAGAACTGGGGTTATTTTGCCTTGCTTTTCTTCCCCCCTCTCCCAAGACCCTCACCTGTCCCTGCGGGACATCCTCTCCCTCGCCGAAGGCGAGGGAGAGGAAAATATGGTAGGGAGCGTTTACCACTCCGATAGAGGAGAAGGATTATCACTCCGGATGCAGGTTGTTTTTTATTTCCTCAATCTTTCGGTTGAGGTACGGATATTTAGCCGCGTCAAAATTGTTTAAAAAATTGTCCGCTTCAGCTCGGGCGATTTCCAGAAGTTCGGCGGCAAATATATCGGCAACTTTAAATTGTGGATAACCCGATTGCTGAATTCCATACATTTCGCCCGGGCCGCGGAGCTTTAAATCGACCTCGGCAAGTTCCATGCCATTCTTTGAATTTACCACCGCTTGCAGGCGGCGCAAAGAAAGTTCGCTTGGATTTTCGGGCAGTAAAAAACAATAAGACTGATGTTCGCCCCTACCCACCCGGCCGCGAAGCTGGTGAAGCTGGGCCAGCCCAAAACGTTCCGCGCCGTGGATAAGCATCACGCTGGCGTTGGGAAAATCCACGCCAACTTCCACCACGGTCGTGGACACCAGAATGTCCAAACTGCCCTCGGCGAATTTTTTTATCACCGCGGTTTTTTCGGCAGGCTTTAGCCGACCGTGCAGCAGGCCCGCGCGCCTGTCCGGAAAAATTTCGGTTTTTATTTTTTCATATTCTTCCGTTGCGGCCCTGACGCCGAGCGCGTCGGAAGGGTCTATCAACGGGCAGATGACAAAGACCTGGCGGCCTTCCGCGATGATTTTTTCTATCCGCTGGAAAGTCGCGCTTGCCTCGTCCGGCGAAATGATTTGGGTAATGATTTCCTTGCGGCCTTTGGGTAGTTCGGTAATTTTGGAAATTTTTAAGTCGCCGTAAAGGGTCAGGGCGAGCGTGCGGGGAATAGGCGTGGCTGTCAGTGATAGAAAATGGGGCACCATAAACCGACCCGAAGACCCGAATTCACTCGAATGACCCGAAAGGAAATCGGGATTCAAAATTCGTTTGGGTTTGAGATATTCCTGTCTAAAGTTGACTATCATACCTAGTTCCAAGTTTACGGTCTTTAGATAACGCATAACTTGATAATAATCTTCTTTTTGGATGAACGGTTTAGCTTTTATTTCAAGCAGCACTTTATCGGCTATTATAAAATCTGCGAAATTGGATTTTCTTCCTGCAACCGGTAATGCTAGCTCGCGTTTAAAAGGTATCGCTGCTGCTTTTAATTTGTTTTCCAAAAGATCTGCGTATTGGCGCTCTCGAGCGAATCTGCCAAGTTCTTGTTGAATTTTCCAAAAAAGTCCATTTAGTTTATAAGAAAGTTCTTTTTGAATAATTTTCGACTCGTTTTGTTCGGGAGATTCGGATGATTTCGTGACATTCGGGTTGCGTAATACTATATCTTCCATAGCAGTTTTTTCTTCTTTCGCGTTTCGTTCTTGCCTGGAGAGCAGCGCTCTCTGAAGCACGCCAAAGCGGTGCTGTTCGTCGATAATCACCAGG
>JBBUGP010000034.1:0-1627 GCA_038077895.1 Patescibacteria group bacterium | reverse complement strand
GGTGGTCAGCCTGCTTACTTTACTCTTTCAGTACATTAACATTCTTTTTCCCGACCAACTAAATTATTATTACCAAGGCTCGCTCGACAGCATCCGCTGGGCCAGCTCTATTCTGATTATCGTCTGGCCGGTGCATATAATCCTAGCCTGGCTGATCGGTAAGGATTACGCCGCCAATCCCCAAAAGCGCGAACTCTGGGTTCGGCGCTGGCTGGTTTACCTTACCCTGTTTTTCACCGCGATCACCATTATTATCGATTTGGTAACCTTAGTCTATCGCTTTTACGGAGGCGATCTGACCACGCCGTTTGCCCTTAAAGTGCTTGCTGTGCTTATTGTCGCCGGCGCGGTTTTTGGTTATTTCATCTGGGACTTGCGCCGTAGTTTGCCCGCAGCTTCCAAAACCCCGAAGACACTCGCTTGGATCGTATCCGCGATCCTTTTAGTTGTCATAATCAGCGGATTTTTTGTGATCGGCTCGCCTTCCAAGCAACGCGCGATGAAATTTGACGAGCAGAGAGTGGCAGACCTGCAAGCCATTCAAAGCGAAATTATTAACCATTGGATTAAAAAAGGCACTATTCCCGTTTCGCTTACCGAACTAACCAACAACATCAGCGGCTTCACCGCGCCCCTTGACCCGCAAACTAAGGCCGCTTATGAATATCGTGGTTTGAGCAGCCTGTCGTTCGAATTGTGCGCTAGTTTCCAGACCGAAAGCCCCAGCGGGAACGATATGAAGTCGCGAACGCCAATGTATTACCCCTATGGCACTTCTGACAACTGGCAGCATAATACGGGCCGGCAATGCTTTACCCGCAACATCGATCCTCTGCTTTATAAGCCGGAGCCGCTGAAATAGGCTTAGAAACAGATAACAAGGGGCATCCTTGCAACACAAAGATGTCCCTTGCTTTATTTTTATAAAGAATCATACCGGTTTTTTCCCAGATGCGCATACGTCTTCGTCTAAGCAGATGGGGAAAAACCGGTATGATTCTATTTTTAGAAAATATAAAATTGCGGGCGCGAAAGCGCAGCCTCCGCCATAACAAAAAAATTTCTAAATTTCTTCCGGCGTGATGGTTACCGTATCCCCGCGATTGACTTCGCCGGAAAGCAGTTTGGTGGCGATTACGGTTTCGATTTTATCCTGAATCACCCGCCTCAGGGGCCGCGCCCCGAACTCGGGGTCATAGCCTATTTGGGCAATTTTGCGCGCAAGCGCGGGAGTTACTTCCAACTGAACATCCTTAACCTTTAAGCGGCGGTTTAAATCGGCCAGCAGTAAATTCACCACCTCTTGAGTCTGGTCTTCGGTTAAAGGTTTGTAAATTATCACCGCGTCAAAGCGGTTTAAAAATTCCGGCCGGAAAATCCCCTGTTTTTGCAAGTGATCCAGCAAGCGTTCTTTAAGGTTAACTTCGCGGAATTGCTTCACCGATTCGCGAATCAGCTCGGAGCCGGCGTTGGAAGTCGCGATGATTATCGTATTGGTAAAATCCGCGGTCCGGCCCAGGGCGTCGGTCAAACGTCCGTCGTCTAAGACTTGCAAAAACAAATTTAAAATATACGGATGGGCTTTTTCGATTTCGTCCAAAAGCAACAGCGAGAAGGGATTTTCCAT
>JBBUGP010000033.1:0-8232 GCA_038077895.1 Patescibacteria group bacterium | reverse complement strand
TCAAGGTCGAAGATTCCTTGGTTTAAGATTAATCCAGTATCACCGCCACCGGGCGTCTGGCACTGGAAGTTGATATACTGGGTATGGAAAGAACGCTAATCGCCGACACCACTAAAAAAATCGGCGAAGAAGTAAAAATCTTCGGCTGGGTCGCCACCCGCCGCGATCATGGAAAATTAATTTTTTTGGATTTACGAGACAGAAGCGGCTTATTACAAGTGGTTATCAATCCAAAGGTCAGCGCGGGCGTCCACCAAACAGCCAAAGATATTCGGCCGGAATTCGCTTTAAGCCTCACCGGCAAAATTTTAAAGCGGCCCGAGAACTTAATTAACAAAAACCTGGCAACTGGTACTGTGGAATTGGAGGCTGGAGAAATAGAAATTTTATCCGCCGCCGAAACTTTGCCCTTCGAGCTGGAAACTGAATTAAACATCGACACTTATCTCGATTACCAGCCGTTAGCCTTGCGGTCTCAAAAAAATCTTGCGGTTTTTAAAATCCAATCTCTGGTCGTGGCAAGCTTCCGCAACTTTTTGCAAAGCCGCGGCTTTACGGAATTCCAGGCGCCTAAAATCGTGGCGCAGGCCGCGGAAGGCGGCGCCAACGTTTTTAAGATTGATTATTTCGGACGCAACGCGTACTTGGCGCAAAGCCCCCAGCTTTACAAGCAGATTATGGTCGGGGTGTTCGAAAAAGTTTTTACCGTAACGAGCGTGTATCGCGCCGAACCGCACAGCACGACCCGGCATCTAAACGAATATGTGAGTTTGGATTTGGAATTCGGCTTTATTAAAGACCATACCGACATAATGAGCCTGATGCGGGACTGGATGGAATTTTTAATGTCGAGTTTAAATGAAAAAGCCGCTGAAGAGTTTTCGATCTTAGGCTCGACTATTCCCGAAGTGCCAAAAGCCATCCCGACTTTCAAGCTGCGGGAAGTGCAGGAACTCTTAGAAAAAGAATGCGGCGTGAAAAATGCCGCGGGAGAACCGGATTTGGAACCGGAGCACGAAAAATTGATTTGCGAATATTCCGCGAAAAACTTGGGTTCGGATTTTGTTTTTGTCACGCACTACCCTACCAAAAAACGCCCGTTCTACACCTACCCCGATGATGAGGATCCGGAAACTACCAAGAGCTTTGATTTGCTGTTCCGCGGCGTGGAAATCACAACCGGCGGACAGAGAATAAATAATTATGAACAGTTATTGAAAAATATCGATAAGTGGGGATATAAACGGGAAAATTTCTCGTTCTACCTGCAGGCCTTCAAATACGGTATGCCGCCGGAGGGCGGCTGCGCCACCGGTTTGGAGCGGCTGACACAAAAACTTACCGGCCTACCCAACGTCAAACTCGCCACGCTTTTTCCACGCGACATGAGCCGGATCGATATTTCTTTAAGCAAGTTAAAATTGGAAGATAAGAAAAAGAAATAACTCCTCTTTCTCCGAGTTAAAAAACGCAAGCACGTCCCCTCTCTTTTTTAAAGAGAGGGCCAGGGTGAGTTAAATTCATATGACCGTCCTGCGCAATCAAGCCAATCTCACGCCAATAAGAAAGTCCCTGCGACGAAATCAAACCGAGGCTGAAAGAAAAACCTGGAACATTTTAAGGAACCGGCAAATCCTGGGCTTAAAGTTTTTCCGCCAATATGGCATCGGTAAATTCATTCTAGACTTCTACTGTCCCGAAATGAAACTAGCCATAGAAATTGATGGCGGCCAGCATAACGAAACGCAAAACCGACAGGCCGATGAAGCCCGAACCCACTATCTTAGAGGCTTGGGGATAAAAGTGATCAGATTCTGGAACAATGAAATCTTACTAAACCCGGAAGGGGTTTACGATAAAATTTTACAAATTATTAACTCTCTTAAATTTAACTCCTCAAAAACCTCCTCTTTAAAAAAGAGGAGGGGTCTCCTCCCTCTCTAATTTTTTAGAAAGGATCGGGGAGTTAAGAAGGAAAGGAAAAATATGCCTAAAAAAACTAGGAAACACAAAACGGCCAAAAAAACAAAAAAGAGCGGCGTGGCGAAAGTCATAAAAAAAGCCAAGAAAGGCTTGAATAAAATCGCCGCCTACCTAGAGAAGGCCAAAGTCAAATACAAAATGCTGGAGCATAAAATGGTCTACACCGCGCACGATCTGGCCCAGACCACCAAGAAAAAAATAAATGAGATCGCCAAAGTCGTGCTGGTTAAAACTGACAAAGGTTTTGATTTGGTTATCGTACCGGCCAGTAAGTATATCGATTTCGCGGCCATAAAGGCGGCATTAAAAGTCAAAAAAGTGACAATGGCGGCGGAAAAAGACATTACCAAATACCTAAAAACCAAAGTCGGCTTGCTTCACCCCTTTGGCAACATTTATAAAATTCCCACGTTAATGGATAAAGGGTTTTCCCGCGCCGACAAACTTCTGGCCTCCGCCGGCTCTTACGTGGAATCCGTGGAAATCGCGCTGAATGACTTTGAGAAGCTGGTCCAGCCGATTAGGGGCGTGTTTTCCAAATCCAAGAAATAAAAACGTCGCTCCCCAACCTGTTTTTTAGAAAAAGGCGGCCTAACCAATGCCTTATCAAGTTCGAATAGAAAAATTTCAAGGTCCCCTGGAAGTGCTTTTACAGCTGATCGAGGAACAAAAATTGCCGATCTCGGAAATTTCTTTGGCCGAAGTTACCCAGCAATTCTTAGAGCACATAAAATCTCTCCAGGACATTAACCCGGAACTTTTGGCGGATTTTTTAACGGTGGCCTCAAAGCTTCTCGTTATAAAATCCAAGACCCTCTTGCCCTCGCTAGTGGAAGAATTGGAAGAAGAAGAAGAATTTAGCGATCTGGCCTACCAGCTGACGCAGTTTAAAAAATTCAAGCTCGTGGCTAAATATCTCGAATCGCTCGAAACCAAAAAACACTACTCTTTCGCTCGCGAAGGTTGGGAGGAAGACTTCGTCAGTTTTTATCCAGACCCAACAGCCTCAATCGGCGTCCTGTATAAAGCTATGCAATCGCTGGCTCACTCTTTGGAAGAAATCACCCGCCTGCCCAAACAAATGGTGAAGGAGGTAATCTCGATTTCACAAAAAATCAAGGATTTACAGAATTTGCTGGGACAGAAAATCGAAATTAAATTAAGCGAGGCCCTGCAAAAAAAATCCCGCACGGAAATTATTGTGACTTTCCTCGCGCTCTTAGAACTCATTAAACAGAGAATTTTGACGGTGGATCAAGAAATGCTGTTCTCCGAGATTAAAATCAGAAAATTTAATCAACCGGTTATATGATAACGCAAGCCCTGTTTCCATACTTCGTCATCTTTTTCGGCATATTTGTTTTTAGCTTGGGCCTTCCAAAAGTGCGCGAGGTTATTATTGCGCCTCTGCAGGAAAAAGGATATTTACCGACAAAAAAATTGAAAGCTCGGGACCGTGAGATAATCTCCGACGCCGGTGAAAATTTAAGCCTGATGTTCGCGGGAATAATTATTATTTTGATCGGCACAGTTCTCTTGTTCGCCAACACCTAATCTATGAATGATACTCAATCTCAAATCGAATCAATTTTATTCGCGGCTTCCCGACCGGTGAAGTTGGGCGAACTTGTCAAAACCCTAGGTCTCGGCAAAACCGAATTGTTGGAGCTTTTGGAAAAAATAAAAAATGAGTACTCCGCCCGCGGCATAAATCTTATTGAAAAAGACGAACGCTACCAGCTTGTCACCAATCCGGCCAACGGCCCGGCAGTTGGAAATTTTAACAGCGCCGAACTCCGGGAAAAGCTCACTGACGCATCCTTGGAAACCTTAGCAATTATTCTTTACAAACAGCCGGTCAGCCGGGCGGAGATCGAGGCGATTCGCGGCGTAAACTCTCAATATATCCTACGACAACTTTTAATACGGGGCATGGTGGAAAAATCCACATCCTCCGAAGACTCTCGGCGGTACGTTTACAAAACTACCCTAGAGTTTATGACTCACTTGGGCATTACGGATATGAAAAATCTGCCGGACTTTGAAATGCTGACCCGGGCGGTCTCGTTGCCGGAAGAGCCGCCTTTGCCCGGCAAAAAATCGAATGATGAGGAATTGGAGAAAAACGAAAACGCTCCCGCTTCTCAAGATGAAGAATCAGGAATTAAGAATTAAGAATTAAGAATCAAGAGTCAGGGAAGAAAACTCTTAAATCTCTGTCATTGCGAGAAGTCCGCGACGAAGTCGTCCCTTCGGGAGATGTCCCGTAGGGACACAATCTCGATGGATTAGCGACGGGATTGCCGCACTCGCCTGCTGGCTCGCTCGCAATGACACCCTCTTCGAGTTTCTTAATTCAAAGTATATGTGCAATTACACAAATCTAAGACCTAAACTGTAACGAATATCTGACCCGCTCGTCTAAACTAGTGCTAACCCAATAGCAAAATCAAAAATCCCTGGTAGGAAAGGGGTTTTTGTGTATTCAATGTCTTTCTCCTCCTTTCAAAGGAGGAGAAAAAGAGGAGGTTTTAAAAGATTGAAAAAAGTTATCCACAGACAAATTTTAATTCGGATGTGCCCATTCGTTTCCGCCAAAGGCGGATCCGCCTCCAGCGGAAAGGCTATTCGGATACTACTCTTACCGAATGTCTTTGTGAGACTTTGAGTATGGTCTTTTAAAAGCCGCCTCCCAAATAAAATTCATGCAATAACGCAGACCGGTCCGAACAACCCCTTCGCTCTGCAAGCGCCGGCCGGATGTTAAAATCAGAAGCTCTTTTGTGTACTTAACTTTGCCGACCCGGTGCAGACGGATAGAAATATCGGTATCCTCGCCGTAAAATTCTATATTTTTGTCAAAACCGCCGATTTTGAGAAGCGCGGATTTTTTTACGACAAAATTTCCGCCTTGCGTTAAAAAGCCGGTGATTTTATTTACTAAAGGGTAAAGCAAAACCTGAAAAAATTTCGTCAGCGCCCGCTTAAACACCGGCAGGTCGTAATAATCAAAAGGCCCGCTTAAACAAACCATGTCGGGATGAGAAGCAAACTCGGCCGACACAGTTTGAAACCATTTTGGAGTAACCAGGGTATCGGCGTCGAGAAAAGCCAACAACTCGCCTTTCGCTTCCAAAAGTCCGCGCTGGCGAGCGCGGGTAATGCCTTTCTGGGCTTCATAAACCACCCGCACCTCGGCAAAATACTTCGCAACCTCGGCGGTGTTATCGGTTGAACCATTGTCAACTAAGATGACTTCAATTACGTCTGAAGTCTGGTTGAGCAAAATACTTTCAAGGCATGCCCGAATGTATTTTTCTTCATTGCGAGCCGGTATGACGACGGAAATTGTCATAGTATTTTGTAAAAAAGATTCGAGGGGAACCTTCGGCGAGAAAGAATACCATCTTTGCAAATTTAATGCGAACAGTGATAGCAAATTTTGTTCTAGCCATAACGCCGCCGAGGGTTCCCCTCGAAAAAGATCGAGGCAAGCAATCCCGTAAGTCCTAAGTTTATCTGACTATTTGCGCGGTGTCCTTATGATAAGGATGCTTGGTCACTATGATCCAAAAATAATTTAACCAATAAGTGAGAAGTGTTGCGAACACGCCTTTTTTATTATACCGCCGGGCGGAGGAATAAACCCAAAGATCGCCGCAGAATTCGATCCGCCCAAAAATCCTCAAGCGTTTGGCGGTGTCTATCTCGTCGCCGAAAAATTTCAAGCGCGTGTTAAAACCCCCGATTCTCTCCAAAGCTTGCTTACGAATAACCATACTGCCGCCCAAGAGATAGCCGGCCGTTCGAAAAATATTAGAGCTGATAAAAGACCAAGGAATGACGAAAGCGTATAATAAAATTTCATTACCCCAGTTCCAGTACCATGTGAAATCATAAAATTTATAGGGACCGGAAACCGCGACAAGTTTTGGCGAAGATGCCAGCTTGGCCGACATTTTTGCTATCCAGCCTTCGGGTAAACGCACGTCCGCGTCCAGGAAAACAATAATCTCTCCTCTCGATTCCAAAAAACCTCTCTGTCTCGCCGAGTTCGTGCCGGCCACCGGCTCTCTCACCAACTTGACGCTCGGAAAATTTTCCAACACCAAATTGTGCGTGTTGTCGGTGCTGTTATTATCAACCACGGTAATTTCCACTTTCTCAAGGCAATTCTGCCCGATGATCGAACGCAGACAATCAAGGATATACCTTTCTTCATTTTTTGCCGGAATGACAATGGAAATCATAAGAAATTTCTAATATCTAATTCCTAATTTCTAACAAAAGTCCAAATTCTTAATTTCAAATTTCTGGCTTTAGACATTTTATTGGGAATTAGAAATTGGAGATTATTTTGTCCCCATCGGGGGATAGGTTAATTTTCTGGCTGCCATAATCCCCTGGCTGTCTCCCAAAAATCCGGAATTCCTCTTTTCTCTTTCATATAATACCACCATTCCACGCCCCAAAAGTAAGCTTCGCCGATTCCGGAATTTCTGGCAAATTCGATATTGCTTTTGAACTGCTCCGGACTCATGGTTTCAAAATTCACTTCTATGGTGTCGTTTTGGACCGTGGTGCGGGCCCAAGGTTCGGCCTGAAGCTCGGCGACAATCATTTTTTTAAAGCCGGCGAAACGCTGGACGAGTTTGCCCAAGCGAGAATAATAAACCGGCGGATAAGGCCAATCCGCGACTCCAAATATTGGATTGAACGCCCGCCGATACATTGTTGTGCCGAAAACATCGGCGTACTTCGCCGCTCGATACCAAACCGAAAGCTCGCCGGTGTCGGTAAGAATAATCGGCCGATTGTCCAAAGACCTGACCAGCGCGATTTCCTTTTTTAAAAATTCCGCGTCGGGAGGCGGGCAGATTCCAAACCATGTGACAAAAAATTCATTTTCAACCTGCCAACCGACAATGTTGGCGTAACTCTTATACCGCTCGACCACCTCTCGGACTTGATTGAGCGCGGCCGTGTTCTGCTCCTCGAGATTTAGATTTTTAGCCCAATCCGGGATATGGCATTCCGGCCAGCGGGGCTGTCTGCGCCCAAGCGTCAGGATAATTTTCACGTCCCGCTTTGCCGCTTCGGCAAGCATAAAATCCATTTCGCCGAAATCAAATTGCCCGGCCGCAGGCTCCGTCTCGCTCCAAAAACTGCTGATGCGCAGGCGATTGACTTTTAGATCGTCTAAAATCGCCAAATAGACCTCTTTCCAGTCCAGCCCAAACGGTTCGGCGGCTCTTTTGGAAAAACTCGCGCCCCATTCCATTTTTTCTACCGGGCGGTTTTCACCAAAAGTCAAATACATCGCCGGGATTAAAAGCGCGATCGTAAGCGTCAAAAAAAATCGAGATATATTTTTTTTCATTTTAACAACAATAAGCCTGCGCCAATTAGAACTAACGCCAAAATTTTTTTAACCATTGCCTTTGCCGAAAAATCTTCCCGTAAAATCGCGGGGCGGAAGCGCGCTAAAAACCAAGTCAGCAGGAATAAAAACGCGAACTGCGTGCCTTGCAAGGCGTTAACTATCGTCACGCTGCCCAGACTCACCGCGTAATTTTGCATAATCCCCCCTCCGGCCGCCAAAATCTGTCCTGTAAAAAATAAAACGCCGGACGAGCGGGGCACGACCGTTGTTGTTTTAAAAATTCTCGAGCGGGACGGGGCGTGCAAAAGTATTGTTCCCGCCGCCAGCACCAGGCCTAATCTTGTCCAAATCAACCCGGAAACAAAACTGACTTGTAGATAAACCACTTTCGCCAAAGTAAAGGAAACGGCGAATAATAACGAGGCTAAAATCGCGTAGGGCAGCCAATGGCCGTGTTTTTTTTCTTCCTGCGAATGACTGCTGATAAAGGCCATACCCAAAATCAATAACGCCATGCCAATAATTTCTTTGTTGGCCAGTCTTTCCCCGGTTAAAGCATAGCTTAAACCAAGGGTAACAAGCGGCACTATAGCGCCGATGGTGGGCAAGACAATTGAGGTGTCGTGACGTTTCAGGCTTTCGTAAAAACCGATCAAGGCGTAAACAAAACACATTCCGGAAATCAGCGCCACGACCAAAATCGTAAAAGATGGAATAGCAAACCCAAATGGAAATAAAAAAAGCGCGGACGCGCTTAAAACTCCGATATAAAAAGCGTAGGTGCTGGAGTCGGGAATGGCTTTTTTTAAAAGAAATTTATCAATTACTCCGTTGACGGCGAAGGCTAGATAAGAAAAAATGGCGAT
>JBBUGP010000032.1:0-6391 GCA_038077895.1 Patescibacteria group bacterium | reverse complement strand
TATGGGGGAACCCCCATCCTAGTTGTTTTTTCATCTCCTCCTGTATACCACGGTTGTAATCTATTAAGACAGCCAGGCTGGCTGGTCTTTTTAACACCGGTTTTAACTTGACCATAACTACGAATTAATTTTAAGTGATTGAAAAATTTCAAACAATTCCCTTGCCGAGTTTTCCCAGGAGAACATTTTGGCGCGGGCGAGGCCGGCCGAAACCAGCTCGGCGCGCAATTTATCATCACTTAATAGCGCTTCCATGGCCGAGGCAATTTGAACGGAATTATACGGATTTACATACAAACAAGCATTGCCCATAACTTCCGGAAAGCTCGAGTTCATTCCCACAATCACCGGCGTGCCGCAGGCAGCCGCTTCCAGCGGCGGAAAGCCGAAGCCTTCGTAAAAACTTGGAAAAACCAGCATTTTAGCCAGCTTATAAAGCGGGCTTTTCAGTTTTTCCTCCACCGCGCCCAAATAGCGGATGCTTGCGCGGTATGGGGAGTTATTAATCATCTCCATTATACCTTTGTATGACCAGCCGAGGCCGCCGGCGAGGACTAGCGCAGGTTGAACGATTCGACCTCTCTGTCCCTTCGGGACATCTCCCCATGCCTGGGGAGAAGGATTTTGTGATAATTTTTTTCGCAGGATCTCATAAGCTTGAATAATGCCTTCAATATTTTTTCTCGGCTCTATCGTGCCTAAATATAATATGAATTCGTCCGGCAGATTATAAATTGTTTTAGCTTCTCTAAGCAACTTGTCGGGCACCTCGGGATTATAGGTTTGAGTGTTTACGCCGGAATGAATAACCGCGATTTTTTTTGAATCGATCCGGAAGTGTTTTATCAGATCATTCTTCGTAGAGTCGGAAACGGCGATGACTTTTGTGGCTATTCTTGCCGCTTTTTTATCAGAAACCAGCCAATGCCAAAGCCGTCCTTTGAGAGAAAAAAATTCCGGATTTATTACGAAAGATAAATCGTGGACAGTTACAACCAGCCGGCAGTCGGGCGAGAGCGCGGTGAATAAGTATCGCGGCGAGAAGAAGATGTCCAGCCCGTTAAGCAGACGATCGATTTTCGGCCAGTCCAGGAATTTTAGGGAAAAATTAAAGAGTTTGTTGGGATAGCGAAAGTTTTTGATCGTCACATTCGGAAAGTCGAAATTCGGCATCGTGGCCGGCTTAAACGAGTTGGAAAAAAGCAAATAGCTATTTTTTTGGTCAAGCTTAAAAAGATTTTGCAAAAGATTGATGGTGTAAACTTCTACGCCGGTGATTTTACCTTCCATTAATGGGCGGATGTCGATGCCTATACGCATAAAATTATTGTGTAAATTTCAACACTAGCGTTCAGATTTTACATGAAAGTGTCATCCCGACTGAAACGGAGGGATCTGTATGTAGTAATATTTACGAATTACAGATTCCTCGACTTCGCTCGGAATGACATTTTCGTGTATGTTTTGAAACTGTAAGTCATAATTATTTCAATTTAGCAATCACTTGCTGAATTTTTTCTCGAAAAACTTTTTTATCGAACTGACGAGCCTTCGCGACTAAGGCTTCAGTTCTATACTTTGCAGGATCGAATTTTTCAATCACGTTGATTAAAGAATTAGCGTTTTGTTCAGTAAAAAATTCCCCGGTTATCCCCTCTTCGACAAATTCCAAAGCGCCGCCGGCTTTATAAGCGATTACCGGCGTGCCGCAGGCAGTCGCTTCCAAGATCATCATGCCCGCGTCTTCCAGCGCCGGAAAGACAAAAGCTTTCGCGCCCCGATAAAGCTCGCGCAGTTCTTCATCGCCTACCCGTCCCAAAAATTCAATATTAGGACCGGCTGACTCTCGCAACTTTTTGGATAAAGAGCCGGTGCCGGCAACTTTTAGGAGAATTTTCAGGCGAGTGAACGCTTTTATGACCAAATCGATTTTTTTATACGGCTCTAGGCGTCCGGCCGCGAGAAAGTACGACCTTGACGAATCTTGGCTGGCTGGCGTGAAAAAATCAGTATCAATTGGCGGGTAAATTACTTCCGAATCGCGCTGGTAATATTTTTCTATCCGACCTCGGACCTCTTGCGAATTGGCGATAAAAACATCGACTTTCTGCGCAACGGACCAGTCCCATTTTTTTAGTAAAGATAGGCAGGGCTGCACTACGATTTTCACGAGTTTGGGGTAGGTAAGGTTCTTAACATAATCATTTCGTTCCTGCCAGAGATAACGCGTGGGGGTGTGACAATAGCAAATGTGTTTTGCCCCGGGAGAGACTTTAATCCCCTTAATCAGCGCTGAAGCGTCGGATATTACCACATCGAATCCCGTTAAATCTAAGTACGACACGGCGGTTGGAAGCAGTGGCAAGTACCATTTGTAGCTGAAAAATTTTGGAAGCTTTTGCAAGAAGCTGGCGCGAATATCCCAGCCGGCGAATTTGCCGTAAGTTTTTTTTTCGTCAAAAAAAAGCGTGTAAACCGGCGCGTCAGGGAAAATCTCATGAAGTTCTTTTAACACTCTTTCTGCGCCGCCTAATTGCGTCAGAAAATCGTGAGCAAGAGCAATTTTCATGGGTATTTCAGTAATTTTGATCCCGCTTTGGAGGATGCAGGACAACGGCAATGGTCCGAAAAAGAATTTTAAAATCCAGCAAGAAAGACCAATTCTCCAGATAAAAAGTATCCAAACGAATTTCTTCCTCAAAAGGCAGGTCGGGAATTCTTGCCTGTGTAATCTGGGTCAGCCCGGTAATGCCCGGTTTGACCGTGAATTGCCTTTTATAAGTATCGCGGTACCGATCCACCTCGTCTAAGACGTGCGCCCGCGGGCCGATCAAGCTCATATCGCCTTTAAGCACGCTTAAAAATTGCGGCAGCTCGTCCAGCTTAGTCGCGCGAATAAAGCGGCCGAAACGCGTGACGCGCGGGTCGTTTTTGATTTTTAGAAACGGGCCATGGCGGGCGTTGGATTTCCAAAGTTCGTTTCTTGCCCGCTGGGCCTTTTCGCCGCCGTAACTTTCTCCCACAGACAGCTCTTTGTACATCGAGCGGAATTTATAAAAACGAAACGGCCGGCCCTGGCCGTATCTTTCCTGAATAAAAAACACCGGGCCGGGAGAATCTAGGCGTATTCCCAACGCCACCAATGCAAACAGAGGCGATGCCAGAATAATCGCGACAAGGCTTATGAAAATATCGGTAACGCGCTTAACAACCTTTCCCCAGCCTTCCAAGGGAGTGTTTTTTAGATGAATGACGGGAATACCCGCGATTTCCGCCGTGGCGATATTAATGCTTTGGGCCCCTATAATATCAGGCACGTAAGTGAATTTTATTCCGTAGTCGTGAGTGAATTTTAAAACCTCGGCGTTTAGTTTTCGATCCAATTTGAAATTTGCCTGGATAATTTCGTCAATCCCCTCTTCTTTTCGAATTTGGTCGAGCTCGCCCGTGAGTTCTCCGCCGCCGGGTAAGATTTTTACGATTTTGTAACCCAATTCCGGGCGGGAAGAAATCTCTTTAATCAAATTGAAATCATTTTGAGGATCGACGATCAACGCGAGTTTGTGCAAACCAATTCCTCTTTTCAAGAATATTCCCTGAATTGCCATAATCGTCAATCTGCCGAAGCTGACTAAGACGATGGCGTAAAGCCAACTCATCAGGACGATAAGACGAGAAGGAAAAATTTGAGCATCGAAAAAATAGATCGCCACAAACATCATCAGGCCGGTGGAAATGGAGGCAAAAATTTTTGCGGAGATTTTCCAAAAGCTGTCGGTGCTTAACACTTTGTATAAACCATAGGCGGAAAGAATTGCAAGCAAAAATGGAATGGCAATTAGGATATTTTTTGAAAATTGCGCAAAAGACAAATCGAACATTATCGGATATTGCGGGAAAAGCGACTGCAGACGATAGCGAAAAAAATACGCGATAAAACCCGCAAGATATATCATTATCGCGTCTAAAAAGACGGCCAAAACGTTGAAAGCTAGTTCGAATTTTTTCATACCCAGTATATCAACTTCCAGGGCCAGACGCCTGATGGCGTTTATAGTTGTTTAATAATAAATACGAGATCAAATTATATCTTTAAAAGATTATTTTTATTGGCGTCTGCCCCCCTATGTCTTTCAAAATAATTTTTTTGACTTTGAAAAATATTTTTAAATTGCTCATCTGAATTTTCTAAAGTTTAGCCAGAAAAGGCATTCTGGAAGTTGTATTACTGAGCATACTTCCTATATCATATCAAAAATTGCCCAATTTTTCTATAATGCGGGGGTGAGGATAGAAATCAAATTTCCTGTCGTTGCGAGGCCTAAAGCGTAGCGAAGGCCGAAGCAATCCCGTGAAAACTGGCGAGATTGCTTCGCAAAGCCTCGCAACGACATACTCTTATTGATCCACTTGACGGGTGATTTATTTCGTGTTACTATCATTCTGCTTTGAGAATTTAAGGGACTTTCGCAAGTGCTAAGTCCTGATTCAAGGACATTGTTAGTCCAAGGTAAGCCGGGCAATCGCTTCCAGTGTTTTATGTCCGCCTTCGCTAAAGCTTCGGCGGATGCTCAATGCTGCATCCGCTCGCGGTCAGCGCTCGCGGGCCACATTGGCAGAGGAAAGTCCGAACACTCCTTTTGGTAACCTCTTAAGAGTTACTATAAAGAACGGTAGTGGGTAATTCCCATCGGGAACAGCCCCGACGTAAAAGTCGGGGTCAAGCCTAGAGATGCGAACAGAGACGCCGAAACCCGAAAGGGTTGAGGCGCCCTGCGTAGCCTCGTGCGAAGCAGGGCGAGCGCGGCTATAAGGTAAGGGTCCTCCTTTGCTAAAAGCTTCGGAGGATCTTCGCCGAGGGCTTCGATGAAACGGCCAAACTCTTACCGCGGTGCAAGGCCAAATTTGGTCGGCCGCTACATCTCGCCGGCAACGGCGGGAGCAGAGAGATGATTGTCACTGATTTTGTTTGCGAGTGGTAGCGAGCATTACAAAATTGAGTAGTCCTCCGTAGCCTCGCGCGAAGGAGGACCCTCCTACGCTAAAGCTTCGGAGGGTGCTCAAAATTGTAACCTCGTTTCGCTTCGGACAATTTTGGCACAAAATTCGGCTTACAGGCTTGCCTTGGGCTAACAGTGAACAGGACTTACAGGCATGACTTGCTTCATTCCGGCGGAGCCGGAATTCCAGCAAGTCTTTGGCCAACTTCTTCGTTGAAGTTTCCGGTTCGGCCTCGTCGTAGGTAAACTACGCCTTCGGCCGAATCCTCAACTTCGCCTCGAATTTGGCTCAAACCTGTAAGTCCTGCGAGATAAAAAATCGCCCCATCATTCGACGGGGCGATTTTATTTTACCGTTTGCTCCATTGTGGGCCGCGGCGTGCTCGCTTCAATCCCGGTTTCTTTCTTTCTTTTACGCGCGGGTCGCGCGTCAGGTAACCGGATTTTTTGAGGATCGGTTTATCTTCGGCTTTGCGTAAAACCAGCGCGCGGGAAATACCATGCCTGACCGCCTCGGCCTGTGCGTGCGTGCCGCCGCCTTTCGTAAAAATTTGCGCGCTCAACTGTTTTTCCAAACCCAAGGCGATAAGCGGCGAGAGTACGATTTTTTGCAAATCTCTTCCGGGAAAATAGGCGCGGTAATCGCGGTTATTGACTCTAATCTCGCCCGGTTGCTCAAAGAGTTTTATCTTAGCCATCGCCGTTTTTCTTCGGCCTAAAGAATAGATATATTTTTGAAGCGCAACTTTTTTTGGCGTCTCTGATGCGCTATGCGATAGAATCTCGCTTTCCGGCAATACCGGAGCGATCACGGCTTGTTCGGTTGTATCCAAGTGGCCTTCCGTTTTTTTCTTCGTCGCCAAAATAGCGGCTTTCTTTGGGCGGCCTCTTTTTGCCGTGTGGGTTTTTTTCGTTTTCGTGGGCATAAGGAATGTTTGATGGAACTCAAGCTCGCAAGCTTGCTTTCGGGCGGCCAAGGCCGGCCCCTACTTAATCCATGTTTTTATCAATTTTGAATTTATGCGCGTCGGTTTTTAAAATTTTTAGGCGCCGCAGCTGCTTGGCGCGCAATTTATTCTTGGGCAGCATGTTTCGAACCGCTTCGTAAATTACGCGTTCGGGGTTGGTTGAAAGCATGGTTTTTAAACTGACAGTTCTGATCCCGCCCGGGTAACCCGAAAAACTATGGTATTTTTTTTGATCCAATTTTCTCCCGGTAAAGATGATTTTTGGGGCGTTAACAATTACCACAAAATCACCCATATCAACATTGGGCGTGTAATCGACATGCTGTTTGCCCGTTAAGAGCCGGGCAACCCGGGTGCTGAGGCGGCCCAAAACGTATTTTTTGGCGTCAAAAAGATACCATTGCCTTTTAATCTCCCTCTGTT
>JBBUGP010000031.1:0-9385 GCA_038077895.1 Patescibacteria group bacterium | reverse complement strand
GGCACGCTCAAATGCTCGGTTTCGCCTCGAACTTGGCTCAAACGCGTAAGTCCTAGGTCTGTTAGATATCGAAAAAAAGCTAAGCGTGGACTTTCTTGGTTTTTTTGGCGTCTTTTAACGCAGTCGTGCGCAAAGCCCGTTTCTTGAATTTTTCCAATTTTCCGGCCGTGTCGATGAATTTTTGTTTGCCAGTGTAAAAAGGATGGCAAGCCGCGCAAGTGTCGACACGCATCTCTTTTTTAGTAGAGCCGGTATGATAAACCGCGCCGCAGGCGCAAGCTATCTTGGCATCGTGATAATAAGCTGGGTGGATATCGGATTTCATTATTGTGTTTAAAATAATGTCGAAATGAGTATAGCAAAAGCCGCTCCGGCCTGTCAACGGCCGCCGCTACATTAACTCTTACTCTTGCGCAGGCGGTAAAATTTTGTTATAATCGAAAAGCTAGTAAAAATATCATTAAATCAATCACCTTTTCCAATTATTGGCGAATCCCTGCTTTTAATTTTTCTAAAAGCCTTTCTCCAATCCGAGGAAACGGGTAGATAAAAGGGAAAAAATGCCAGAAATTACTTTGGAGGATCTGTTGAAATCGGGCGCTCATTTTGGACACAAAGCTTCCCGCTGGAATCCAAAAATGGCGCCGTACATTTTTACCGTGCGCAATAAATTCCACGTCATCGATCTGGAAAAAACGCACGAGAAAATCAAAGAAGCAAGCGCTTTTGCGGCTGATGTCGCCAAAGGCGGCGGAACCGTGCTTTTTGTGGGCACTAAAAGACAGGCGCGGGAGATTGTCCGCAAACACGCACTAGCCTGCGGTATGCCATTTGTCGTGACCCGGTGGCTGGGCGGATCGTTGACTAATTTTAAGACCATTCAAAAATCAATGCGCAAGTTGACGGCGCAGGAAGAGCTTTTGGGTAGCGAAAAGATCGCTAATTACACAAAAAAGGAACGCCTGATGCTTGAGCGGGAAGTTAACAAAAGCCGCGTGTTGTTTGAGGGCGTAAGGACTCTAAAAAAATTACCCGACGCGATTTTTGCGATTGACGTTATTTCGGACGCCATCGCCGTCAGGGAGGCGCGCCAGATGAAAGTGAAAATTATCGGCATCGTCGACACCAATTCCGATCCAAAAGTCGCTGATTATCCGATACCGGCAAACGACGACGCGATTAAAGCCTTGGATTTGATTTGCGGACAGCTGGCCCAAGCCATCGCTTCAGCCCGCGCCGCGGGACCGGAAAAAGCATAATCATAACAATAAAAATGAACAGTGTTAAGATTACGCATTAGAGGGCAGTCCTCTGGCATGAACTATCTGAGATGGCCGGATATTATTGTTAAAATTAGTGTTAACAGCGGCACGAGTGCCAGAAGACTGCCCTCTAAACGGCAAATGTGTAAGTCATATATTTAAAAAATTTAAGAAAAACAATGACCGGTATTAAGATTTCGCTTGAGAGCATAAAGAAAATTCGAGAATTGACGGGAGTCGGCGTGCAGGAAGCGCAAAAAGTTCTCACGGAGGCATCCGGTGATATGGAAAAAGCTCAAGCCATCCTGCGCCGTCGAGGCGTGGCCGTGGCCGCGAAAAAAGCCGACCGGAAAGCCTCCGAAGGTTTGGTGCATGCCTATGTCCATGGGCGCAAAGTCGGGGTAATTGTGGAAGTTAACTGCGAAACGGATTTTGTGGCCAAGACCGAGGATTTTCAGAATTTCGTTCACGAAATCGCTTTGCAAATCGCGGCTTTAGCCCCCCGATTTATTAGCCGCTCGGAAGTGCCGGCCGAGGTTTTGGAAAAAGAGAAAGCGATGATTTTAGAGCGACATTCCGATAAAATGAAATCGGCCGATATGATGGAAAAAATACAGGAAGGGGAGTTGGAAAAATTTTTCGGAGAAATTTGTCTATTGAACCAGCCTTCGGTTAAGGACCCGAAAATTACCGTCAAACAAATGCTTACCGACGCGATTGCCCGGTTCGGGGAGAACATCGTGATTAGCCGGTTTACCCGCTACCAACTGGGCGAATAAATAGAGTTCTGCCGTTTTTTCCGAGACGCGTACCATGACAAGATGACAAGGATTCCCCTTGTTATGGGACAAGGGGAATCCTTGTCAGACCATTGGAGCAAATTTTTAAAATTTCGCAGATGTTCGAATTGCTCCCACAATTTATTATAATAGTTGCGATAACCACGGTTATCGTAATTGTTCTTCGGCGGATGCCCAATGTTACCGTGAAGGAAGAAGTTGAAGATCTTGAGGCGAAAAATTTGTCGGCTAGGCAAAAGCTGCAAAATTTTTTTGCGGGACTATCCGATTTATTGAAACGGCTTTGGAGATTTTTTGCAAATTTTGTTGCCGAAGCCAAAGACCACACGGTGAGAGCCAATTACATGGAGCGGTTTTCCAAGGTCATGAGATTGCGCGGCCTACGGTCGCGTTTCGCGGGCTTCCCGCCCCGCCGGGGAATCGACTGGCCGGCGCCGCGGACCAATTTAATGAGCGAAAGCAATCCGGAAACGATTGAACAGGCGCTGATTAAGGCGATTGAGAAAAATCCCGGCTCGCAGGAGGCTTATGAGGGCCTAGGTAAATTTTATCTGGAGCAGAAGAAATTCCGGGAAGCCAAGGAAGTTTATGAGTATTTGGTAAATGTCCATTCTCCCAAAGACGGTTACTTCAGCGCCTTAGGTTTGATTTACTTCAATTTGGGGAACTATGACGACGCGATAGTGGCTTACAGCAAGGCGATTCAGCTGCGCCCCGAACTTCCGACGCGCTTGGTAAACTTAAGTTTGTGTTACGAGGCCAAGGGAAGGATTCGCGAGGCGATTGATTCGGTTGAGAAGGCTTTGGAGATCAACCCGGACAGCGCGCAGTACATGCTACTTTTAGCGGATTTTTTGATAAAAGATAAAAAGCCCGTGGACGTGCGCGAGGTTTTACTCAAAGTTTTGGAGCTGGAGCCTTCTAACCAGGAAGCCGCGCAAAAGCTGCTGGAAATTGGAGAGTAGGTTTAAAAGTATTTGTCGGAGTAACTCAGTGGTAGCTGCCTTTTCGGCAGCCCGCCGAAGAGGCGGGAGCAACGGTTTTGCGGAACGGAGAGCAGTCCCGCGCCTTCTCTTGCCAAGATAGCTCAACTGGCAGAGCAACGGTTTTGTAAACCGTAGGTTCCGGGTTCGACTCCCGGTCTTGGCTAAGGAAGGTGCGGGATAAAGTCGTGGGTTTTCAGTATCAAAGCGGTTAATAAAAAAAATTGACAGAATCCATTGCCTCTGGTAATATATTTACATGGCCAGAAGATGGACTAAAATAGAAGAGCGGGAGAAACGTAAAGCCCTGCAGTTTTTGTATGTTAAGCAGAATAGGACCATTGGGGAGATAGCCGGGTTATTAGAGATTAAGGAGAGCACAGTTTACGATAGATTGATAAGGTTAAACATCCCGATCTCTCGTTTCAGAAAGCCCGGATACAATAATATTAATAGGAAAATTTTTGTCCCCAAGGTCTATACCGCACAGCTAGCTGGGTTTATCGGAATTCTGCTCGGAGACGGTCATCTTTCTCCCACCCAGGTTACTGTCACTCTGGGATTTAAAGATGAGCTGGGCGATTATGTGGTTGTGTTGATAAAAAAACTATTCCATATAAAGCCTAAACGTATCGTTACTAATCGCGGTGATCAAGTAATATATTTTGGTTCTACGGTTGTCGTTCGCTGGTTAAGAAAGATGGGTTTGGTCTATAATAAAGTAAAATTCCAAGTGGATATTCCTAAATGGTGTTTCAGTAAAAGGAGTTTCATCGAGAGTACAATTAGAGGGTTAATTGATACTGATGGATCGGTATACAGAATAAGATCGGGACTTCAAATATCCTTTTGTAATCGCTCTCGACCCCTTTTACAGTCCGTCAGACGTATGTTTTTGAAATTAGGATATCGCCCTTCTAAAATCAGCGGCTATAATATATATTTGACTCGGAGGCTTGATCTTTTAAAATATTTTAAAGAAATTGGATTCAATAACGGAAAGAATAAGAAACGTTTTATGGAATTCTATCCAATAAACGGGCGGTTCGTATAGCGGCAATTACACCTGACTGTAAATCAGGCGCCTTCGGGCTACGGAGGTTCGAGTCCTCCACCGCCCATTCCGGGGGAAGAAAATTTTTTAATCATAAAATGAAACCATGAAATTTTTTAACTTGTTATTCCCTGCGGTCTTGCCGCAGGGTTACCTTGAATTTGCTTGGTCATATTTTCTTTCGTGTATTGTGATTAGAATAATTAGCCGCCAAAGAAAAACTTGTCATCCCTACGGGAGATCACCCGCAGGATGAAAATTGTCATGGGTGCGGCTCCGCCGCCTTTCCGGATTTTCGCCCTCCTTCGCCTCTTGGCTTCGGACGGGCAAACAGGCGGCGAAATGCGCTGTGCCCCGTAGTAAGCTCTGCTTTACTACTGGGGTTCGGACTAATTCAAGAATACAGCATTCGAAAAAATCCTTGTTTGTTCTAAAAAAACAGGCCGTAACGGCCTGTTTTTGAGATTTTTTAAAAGATATGATATAATGACAATAAGCGATATTTCGCGCGGAAACAAATAATTATCAACATTTCACAAGCGGTTTCGATCTCAAACCAGCTTGCGGAAAAGCTAAGGATAAAAAAATTTATGGCGGACAAAAAGAAGATTTTGGTAGTTGAAGACGAAGAAATTTTACTCACTGCGTTGCGAGAAGAATTAAACCAGGGAGGATATGAAACCGAAGGCGCAATTGACGGTGAAGATGGCCTGGCGAAAGTAAAATCGTTCGCGCCAGACCTGATTTTACTCGACTTGGTGATGCCAAAAATGGACGGGATGGAAGTTTTAAAACGTCTTAAGGACGACTCTTCGGCCAAAGATATTCCAATTGTTATCTTGACCAACCTTTCGGACTATGAAAGGATTTCCGAGGCCATTTCCTTGGGCGCCAAAGATTATCTGGTAAAGGCCAATTATTCCCTGGCCGATTTATTGGAGAAAGTGAAAACCGTATTAAACCGCAATAAGAGCGAAGAAGCGCCACGGATTTAAAACAGATCTTTCTATATAAAGCACTATGGCCTCTCCCAACAAGAACGATTACAAGGAATTAATATCCGAGATTATCCAGAATCAGGTAAAGATTTTGGGACCGGATATTGCCTTGCTAAAAGCCAAAGCGATTGACGGATTAAAGATAGACCAGCATGGAAAAGTGCTCGGCATTTTCGGCGACGAGCAGGAGATTTTACAGGTGCTGGTGGATAAATACATTCAGCTCTCCGGACAAATCGTAAAAAATATTTTGGTGCCGGTTTTCGCGAAATACCCGTCTATAGACGTAAAGATAAAATAGTCTTTAACCTCCCCCTCCTTAGAAAGGAGGAGAATAAAACTTATATGGAAACACAAAATATAAAATATTATCTTTATATCTTTCTGGGAGTTTTTCTGCTGGCGATTTTGTATTACATACTGGCTCAAGGAGTAAGCTTTCAATATAACACCGCGCAGTTTATTTGGAGCACTTTGATTTTAGCCATCACCGTCGGCGTGCTTTATAATCTTTGGAGAACCACGCTTACCTTCGGCGGAATTATCGGTAAAGGCCTGCGGATGATCGGCCTGGGCATCGTGTTTTTAAGCGTCGAGGCGCTGGATCGCGTCGCGGTCGCGTTTACCGATTCGGGAATAGTCAGCAGTCTGGTTTCTTACAATATGACGACGGTGGTGCATAATTCAATTTTCGTCGTTGGTTTGTTTTTCGTGGCTGTGGGGTACATCAGGCTTTCTTCCGCTGGCAAAAACTAACAGGCAAGAGGACGGCAACCGGCCAACTGTCGCTCATTTTATTTATCGTCTGTCCGCGCCTGGTACAAACAAGGGGAACCTTTGCGACTGCGTCCAACGCTTATTTAGTCGGAAAGGTTGCTTGAAACATAGTTCGCTACGATAAAATCGGCATAATTATTTCGCAAGGGTTCCCCTTGTTTGGTGAGACTTAGATGAATTTTACTCCGACAGTTTTCAGTTATATTGTCTTTACGGGCGTATTCACGGTCGTGGTCGCGACTATTTTTTTGTTTGAGTTCCGCCGGATCCGAAAGAATTTGGAAACTCGCGAGCAGGAGATGATTCAAAGGATGTATCAGCTTTCAATTTTGCGGGAATTGGGCGAACGCATCGGCTATTCCTTAAAAATCCACAAGATCGTCGAGATTATCGCGGGCTCCCTGCGTCGGCTGCTTGCCTATTCCACCGTCGCTTATATGCTGCTTACCACCACCGCGGAGGGCAAGCGCAAGGTTATCTTTAACGTCAATTTGGAAAAGCCGGTCAGTAAAAAATTTTTGCAAGAGGTGAAAAATAAAATGCTTCAATCCTTTGGCGCGCTGGTGGGCAAGGAATTGAATTCCGAAGAAATTGAAGACACTATCACCGGCACGATTACCGATCCGACCAGCGCCGAAACCGTCGGGTCGTTTTTTAACGTCCCAATAGTCATCGGCGGAAACCCAGTGGGACTTTTGAATATCTCCGATACCGCAAAAAACCGGTTTAAAGAAAAAGACGTGGAGATATTATATACGATTATGCAGCAAGCCTCCGATGCCGTCGCCAAACTGGAGCACGTCTTAAAAGTTGAGAAAGGGAAACTTAATTCCATGGTGGCCAGCATGGCCGACGGCGTGATTATGATCGACAATCAAAAACAGCTCTCCGTTATCAATCCGGCGGCTATAAAAATGCTCGGGCTGGGGCAGGCGGCGGCCGCGCCTTCGATTTTTGATATTTTAGACGTGCTTTCCTCGAAATTGGATTTACGGACCAGGCTGGAGGAGAGTATCGCGCAGGATAAATTGGTCATAATCCCCGCCGTAAATTTAAGCAACCAGTTTTTACAAATTTTAATTTCCCCGGTCAAGGACGAACAAAAACGTTTTATGGGCGCCGTCGTGCTCTTCCACAACATAACCAAAGAAAAAGAATTGGAAAAAATGCGAGAAGACTTCACCAATATGATGGTTCACGAATTGCGTTCCCCCTTGACCGGCATTAAAAGCATCGCCGGTTTGCTAGCCGATGCCCGCGTGAAAGATGACGCAAAAAAATACAAAGAGTTTATCAGTTTGATTTCTTCCAATTCTCAGGACATGCTTGGATTGGTAAACGATTTGCTGGATGTGGCTAAATTGGAATCGGGCAAGTTTCAGATTTTGAAGAAAAAAACCAATATTCGTCAGATGATTGAAACCCGCGTGAATTCTTTCAAGGCTTTGGCCGAGCAGGCAAATCTAAAAATTATCGTCCATTTGTCGCAGGCTCTGCCCGCAGAATTGGAATTTGACGAACACAAAATCGCGCAGGCTTTGAACAATTTCATTTCCAACGCCGTCAAGTTCACGGCCGCGGGCGGCTCAATAACCGTTTCGGCTTTTGTTTTACCCAAGGGCAAAGACCTGGCTTCGGAAGTCGTGGAGCAGAGCTTGATTTGGCCGGGAGTGAAAGCCGGGGTAAAATTCAATTCCGAAGAGTTGGTGATCGCGGTTACCGACACGGGCGTCGGCATCCCGCAGTCTAATATTTCTCAACTTTTCAATAAATTCGTCCAGCTGGAAAACGCCGCGCGTTCCGAAAAAAAAGGCACAGGCTTGGGTTTGGTGATTACCAAGGGTATTGTCGAGGCTCACAAGGGGAATCTGGGAGTTTTTTCCGAAGAAGGCGAGGGCTCGACATTTTACTTTTCCTTGCCAACAGTCGACGTAGGCGTGACTGTCCAAATCCCGCAATCCGAAGTTGTTCAAAAAAGTTCTTAATTAGAACTTAAGCGCTTGCCAAATTTTATTGTTCGAGCCTGCCTGCCGGCAGGCAGGCAGGCTTGTCGAGAACTGAAATTTGGCTAAATCAGCGCTTCTCGACTCGCCCGAAGGCTCGCTTGAAGACTAATCTTGCGTAAAAATCGACAAAACGCGTAAGTCCTATTAATATTAAAAACCATGTCAAAAAGAATATTAGTAATCGAAGACGAACCGGCCTTGTTAAGAGCCATAGGCGAGGCTTTAACCATGGATGGCTTTCAGGCGATGACCGCGGTTGATGCCGAACAAGGAATGGCGCTACTGCGGGATGCCCGGCCGAATTTAATTTTATTGGATTTAATCTTGCCGGGCAAGAACGGCTTTGAAGTGTTGAAGGAGCTTAAGGCGTCGCCGGAGTATTCCAAAATTCCCGTGATCATCCTTTCCAATTTGGGTGACGAGGAAGAAATTCAACAGGGCTTAAAACTCGGGGCGGCGAATTTTTTAATCAAAGCCGATTATGATTTGGCGGGGATTGTCGGCATTGTAAAAAAATATTTAAAATAAATCCTTATGACGAAATCAAAGGATTTGCCGAAACCAAAAATTGAAGCGTCTTCGACCGAGGAACGGTTGAAGACCGATTTCATAACTCTTTCCTCGCATCAGCTGCGGACGCCGCTTTCGGCCATCAAGTGGTTTGCGGAAATTTTATTGACCCAAAGAAAAGGCAAATTGAATAAAAATCAGCTCGAGTACATCCGGGAAATTCAGCGCAGCAACGAAAGGGCGATAGCTTTGGTCAGCGACCTATTGCAGGTCTCCCGCGTTTCCGAGGGCAAGCTGCATTTGGATTTGGCCGAAGCCGATTTGCCGACTCTAATAGAAGAGGTGATCGACTCGAACCGGTCTTTTTTAACCAACAAAGGCATTGTTTTGCATCTGGAAATCCTTAACGGGCCCTTGCCGAATATTTTCGTGGACAAAGCCAAGATTCGACGCGTGGCCCAAAACATCTTGCTGAATGCCATAAAATATACGCCTAAGGGCGGCCAGATTAACGTGATTTTGAAAAATAATTCGGACGACGTGATTTGCGCCATATCCGACAACGGCGTGGGCATACCTGCCGACCAGCAGAATAAAATTTTTGAACGGTTTTATCGGGCAACCAACGTCCTGCGAATCGAGCCGGACGGCACGGGTTTGGGCTTGTTTATCGCCAAGTCATTGGTCGAGGCGCACCGCGGCAAAGTCTGGTTTGAATCCGAGGAAGGCAAGGGTACGACGGTTTCTTTCAGTTTGCCGTTTAGAAAAAAATAAATCCGCCAGCGTGACATATTTTTACTTCAAGGGTCATCCATGCTTTGCAAAGATGACCCTTGAATTGGATTGATGAAATAAATAAAATAGTGTAACATCTATGTTAGGCCGTTGTAGCTCAGTTGGTAGACCTGCCCGCCAGTCGCCGGGCGCCGATGTAGCTCAGTTGGTAGAGCAACTCCATGGTAAGGAGTAGGTCGTCGGTTCAATTCCGACCATCG
>JBBUGP010000030.1:0-3031 GCA_038077895.1 Patescibacteria group bacterium | reverse complement strand
GGGCGGTTTTTGTGACCATGCTCGTAATTACTAAACACTCATTTTAGTGTCGTTTCGAGCCTGCCGGCAGGATTCGCTTCGCTCGCAAAGACACTTTTTTGGTTTATTCCCTAATTTAGGAATTCAGCTTGTCTGCGTCTTATCCATCGCCGTATTTTTGACCATCTCCTCCGGAATTTTCCAGTTAAGATTGGCAAAAAAAGCGTCGATGTAGGCCGTTCTGCCCGTGCCGTAATCCATCCAATAAGCGTGTTCGTAAGTGTCGAGTGCCACCAGCGGCGTGGCGTGCCAGATGGGGTAGGCATTCTGGGAGTCGCCCAAAAAGTTGAAAAGTATGCCGGTTTGCCAGTCGTAAGCCAGCCAAACCCAGCCGCGAGCGGCCAGGCCCGTAGCTTTCATATCGGCTTTCCAGGCGTCGAAACTGCCAAAAGTTTTTTCAATTTTTTCCAAAAGCCAGCCAGCAGGCTTTTCGCCGGATCCGCCCAAATGGCCAAAATAAATTTCGTGGTTTTTAATGCCGCCCAAAGCGAAGGAGAGCTCAACTTTCAGCTCGCGCAGGTCGGAATAGGTTTGGTTGGCGGAGGCTAAATCCACGGTTTTTAATTTTTCCAAAATTTCGTTGGCTTTTTTGACGTAGCCTTCGTAGAGTTTATAATGCTCCGTCATGGTTTTTTCCGAGATGCCTGTCAGCGCTCGGATGCTTTCGAATTTTTTTGCTTCAAACATAAAATTAGAATTAAGAATCAGGTTGTGTTTCAATGTCATCCCCGCGCAGGCGGGGATCCAGGATTATCGTAGTGAAATATTGCAAAGTTTAGATTCCCGCTTTCCTCCTTCGCTCGAAGCTTCGGAAGGACGCGGTCGCGGGAATGACAATCAAGCATTTATTCCGGAAAAATCTGCTTGCCGTCTCGGCCATAGAGCTTAATGGCCAGCACCGGACAGCTTTTTGCGGCGAGTAATAGAGTTTCGTCATCGGTGGTTTTGGGGTTTTTAATGATGGCCTTGTTTTCGCCATCGAGTTCAAAAACCTCCGGCGCCACGGCGATGCAGGAAGCGGCGCCGATGCAAAGATCTCGGTCGACTTCGATTTTTGAATATTTGCTTTCCGGTTTAGTGTCGCTTGAAACGCTTGGGGTTGCGTCAGGCATATTTTATGACGATTAATATATTAAAAAATTACGATAAAAGCCCCAATTTAAGTTTTCCTTCTGGGCTGATGCGGTCCAGGCTCCAAGGCGGATCAAAGGATAATTCCGTGCTGACCTTGTTTACTCCGTCGATTTTTTTTAAAGCGTTTTCAATCTTCTCCTTGATTATACTATACAATGGGCAAAAAGGGGTAGTTAGCGTCATTAAAATCTCCACGTTGCCGTCTTTGGTCTTGACATCGTAGATTAACCCCAGTTCCACGATGGAAATACCTAGCTCCGGGTCAACGACGTCTTGTAATTTTTTTAGGACTTGTTCTTTTGTCGCCATAACTTTTTAAAATTTGCTGTAGCACGTCAAAGGCAAGCAGCGCGCACTTGTGGCGGGCGGGACCGATTTCGGCGCCTAAAAATTTTAAGGCTTTTCCAGAGTTTAATTTCTTTGCCCGCGAGAGATCCTTGCCTTTCAGCCACTCGGTTAAAAGGGAAGCGGAAGCGATAGACAGGGCGCAGCCGGAGCCGGCAAATCGGGCGTCTAAAATTTGGTTTCTAGAATCAAGCCTTAATTGCAGATCTATTTCATCGCCGCAAAGGGGATTTATTTTATAACTTTGAAAAGTCGGCCGTTTAAACCGCCCGTAATTTTGCGGATGGCGGTAGTGTTCCAGGATTTCCTGACGGTAAAGGTCGTCTTTAACGGTCATCGAAGAGTTTTTTAATTTTTAACAAAGCCGTTACCAGCCGGTCGATTTCTTCCCGAGTGTTATAAAAACATAAAGAAGCGCGAACCGTGGCCGGTAAGCCGAATTTATTATGTAAAATTTGGGCGCAGTGATGGCCGGCTCTTACGGCAATTTTTTCTCGGTCAAGCAAGGTAGCGATATCGTGGGGATGAATGCCGGTTATGGAAAAACTGAAGATCGGCAGGCGGTTTTGGGGAGTAGCCGGACCTAAAATCCGCAGGCAGGGAACGGTTTTAAGTTTTTTTATACCATACTTGCATAAATCGCGGCCGCGATTTTTAACCGCTCTGTATCCGGTTTGTTTAATAAAATCAATCGCCGCGCCCAAGCCGATGACTTCCGCAATCGGCGGCGTGCCGGCTTCAAACTTGGCCGGCGAAGCGGCGAAAGTCGTCCGATTTTTTGTGACCGATTCAATCATATTTCCACCGGTCATAAACGGCGGCATTTTTTCCAAAAGTTCGCGCTTGCCATAAAGCACACCCAAACCTGTCGGCGCGAACATTTTATGGGCTGAAAAGACCAAAAAGTCACAGTCGAGTTTTTGGACGTTTAGAGGAAAATGTCCAACGGCCTGCGCCGCGTCCACCAGCACTTTGGCCCCAAGTTTACGGGCGACGGCGATGATCTTTTTTAAATCCACGATTTCGCCGGTGACGTTGGAGGCGGCGGTTATGGCGATAATTTTAGTTCGTGAGGTTATTAGTGAGCTCAAATTTGAAAGATCCAATGAACCGTTTTTATTTACAGAAAGGTATTTTATTTTGAGTCTTTTTTGCTTGCCCGCCTCCTGCCAGGGCACAATATTGGAATGATGTTCGGCTTCAGTCAGCAGAATTTCATCGCCTGCCTTTAAAAACGCTTCGGTAAAAGAACGCGCAACCAGGTTGATACCGGCGGTGGAGCCGGAGGTGAAAATAATTTCCTCTGTATGTTCAGCTCCTAAAAATTTTTTCACTTGTTCGCGCACCGCTTCATATTTTTCCGTGGCCCTCTCAGCAAGCGCGTACACGCCGCGATGGATGTTGGCGTTGTCTTTTCTATAATATTCATCCATTGCCAAAATTACGCTTTCCGGCTTTTGCGTCGTGGCGGCATTGTCAAAATAGGCAAGTTTTGGACGACGCTGAAAAATCG
>JBBUGP010000029.1:0-8642 GCA_038077895.1 Patescibacteria group bacterium | reverse complement strand
GCCGGCGGCGGCCGCTACCGACACCAGCCAGCCCAAAGCACTACCGAATATAATGCCGGCCGCCCCGCCGATCACTGTGACTAAAACCGATTCAATCAGAAATTCCGCCAAGATATCGGAATTTTTCGCTCCGAGAGCTTTCTTTAGGCCGATCTCGGCGGTTCGTTCCGTTACCACGACGTACATAATATTCATAATTCCGACGCCGCCGACGATCAGTGAAATCGCGGCGATAGCTATCAGCAAGAGAGTGATCGCGCCGAAAATCGTATTAAAGGTATTAAGCGCGTCAGCCTGGGTCTGCACGAAAAAATCATCTTTATACGGGTCGGTGATATTGTGATTGTCCCGCAAAGCCAGCCGGATGTCCTCGGCAGTCGCCTGCGCTTGGTTGATGTCTCGGACTTTAATGATTGCGAAAAGCAGATGATCAATGCCCAACAATTTTTTTTGCGCGGTGGAAAGCGGCATATATAAAGTGTCATCTTCGCCGCCGCTTAGGCTTCCGCGCAGGTTGTACACGCCGACGACTTCGAAATTAATTTCGCCGACGCGAACCAGCTTGCCTAAAGGTTCGTCCTGGCCAAAAAGGTCTTTGGCCAGATTTCCGCCTAAAATCACGACATGGGCCGCTCCCCGCTCTTCCGCCGGCGTATAAAACCGGCCTTCCCGCAAAGTGCCTTTGTCAACGTCAAAACGATCCGCGGATGCGCCGTAAAATAAAATATTTTTTTCCACGCCGCGGTAACTGACAACTTTTTGCCCGACAACCAGGCCATAGCCGTTTTCCACGTTCGGCAACCGTTTGACATCCTCCACATCGCGCTCAACCAGCGAGGTTACGCCTAAAGCCGACTGCGCGCGGCTGCTGTCATTGGCAAACGCGCCGGCTTCGCGGTTGCGCGTTGTCGGCGGCACGCGGGTCTCGATAAAAAGCGTGTTAGTGCCGTAGGACTCCAACAATGAATCAATCAAACTGCGAAAACCGGCTCCGGCGGACAAAACCATGATAACCGTGGCGATGCCGATCACGATTCCCAAAGTGGTTAACCCGGTGCGGACCGGGTTCGCGAACAACGCTTTGATGGATTGTTGAAAAGCAGTAAACATTATCCTATACGTCTGCCATTTTTGTTAAAAATTAAGAATTTGGTTCGTCATAGATTAAGGATTAAAGATTAGGGATATCGCTATTCATAGCGAAGCGCATCTATGGGATTTAGTTTCGCGGCTTTAAACGCCGGATACAAACCAAAAATCACTCCCGTGAGGATAGAAACTCCCACGGCCAGTAAGATAGAAGGAATGGAAATGCCAAATGCCCAGTCGTACCCGAGAAAACGAATTAACACAGCAAGCGTATACGACACGACGATCCCGGTCACGATTCCGATCAGACCGCCGAACGAAGTCAAGATTATAGCTTCAATTAGAAACTGATTGCGAACGGCCTTGTTCGTCGCCCCCACCGCCTTACGCAGGCCGATTTCCCGAGTGCGTTCGGCCACTGTCACCATCATGATGTTCAATATGCCGATTCCGCCGACGAGTAAAGCGATCGCGGCCATGGATGTTAGAAACAACCGCAACGCGTCGGTGATGGTGGAAAGAATCTTTACCGCATCGTCCAGGCTGCGGACCGTAAAATCAGCGTCCACTTCCTTCTTTATGTGATGCCTCTCCATCAATAAGTTTTTTATGTCGCTGCGGGTGTTTTCAAGATTCGCCGCGTCATCCACCTTAATGCCTATTACCTGAACATAATTAATGCCTAAGAGCTGTTTTTGAGCGACGCCCAAGGGAAGCATAATCAGATCGTCCTGGTTTTGAAAAGCCGCCGAGCCTCTTTCCGCGGCTACTCCGATAACCCGAAGCGGAATTCCGCCGGGTTCTTTTTGCGAGGCGCTTCTGATTTTTATCACCTGGCCTAATGGATCTGTGCCGCTTTGGGAAAACAAATCTTCCGCGACCGATGAACCAAGTACTACCACGTAACCGTTTCCGCGCTCTTCTTGCTGGTCAAAAAAACGTCCGAACTCAATCGGTACGTTTACGCCTTGCGGGTAAGTATATTCTGTGCCCAAAAAATTGGTATCCAGGGTTTCGTTGCGCCAAGTCACCGTAATTGTGCCCTGAACCCAGGCGCTCACACCCTTGGCGTGCGGCACGCGCGTCGTATCCCGGATCGCTTCCGCGTCATCCCTCGTCAGAGTCGTTACCACGATGCCAAAAATCTGGGATGGCGGTCCCTGCTCATCGCTTTTGCCGGGCATCACGGAAAGCAGGTTGGAACCGATTTTGGTGATTTGCCCGAGTACCAAACTTTGCGCGCCGGTGCCCAACGCGATGATGATAATAACCCCGGCCACGCCGATGACAATGCCTAAAATCGTCAACGCTGAGCGACCTTTGCGAGCACGCAGGGTGCGAAAAACAAGTTGAATGGTGCTAAAAAAATTCATAAAGTATTACTTCACCAGTTCTTTTTCCGCTTGAGCGATAGTTCGGAATTTTACTTTTTCGTCGGAAATAATTTGGCCGTCTTTAATTCTGATAATCCGCTTGGCATGATTAGCCGTGTCCGTCTCGTGAGTGACCAAAATGATGGTCCGGCCGGTGTCATTCAACTGCTGAAGGATATGCATGATAGCATTGCCGGATTTTGAATCCAGGTTACCTGTCGGCTCGTCGGCAAAAATCACCGAGGGATCGCAGACCAATGCCCGCGCGATAGCCACGCGCTGTTTTTCTCCGCCGGAGATTTGATTCGTAAAATAGTGCAGACGATGCGTTAGCCCAACAGCCTCAAGCGCCTGCTTGGCGAGCTTTTCATAGTCTTTCTTTTTTCCGTAAAGCAGCGGCAATTTTACGTTATCTAATACCGTAGTCCGAGCCAGCAAGTTGAAAGATTGAAAAACGAAACCCATGCGTTCGTTGCGCAATTCGGCAAGATAATCGTCGCTAAAATCCTTAGTGTCCCGGCCCTCGAATTCGTAACGTCCGGAAGTCAGCCGGTCCAAAAAACTTAGAATATGCATCAGCGTGGATTTGCCGCTGCCCGACGGGCCCATAATCGCGACGAACTCTCCCGCCTGTACGGAAAAATTTATTCCGTGCAATACGGAAGTTACAACATCGTCATTGACGTAATCTTTCGTTAAGTTCTCTACCTTAAATAAATCCATGCGCGCTTTTACTGTTTAATGAAGGTGACAACCTCCTGGCCTTCGCTTAGGCCAGACAATATTTCAACCAAACCGCCATCGGCCTGCAAGCCGGTTTGCGCCTCAACCTCGTGGTACGTCTTTTTCTTCTGATCATCAATAACGCGCACGAACTGCCTGCCGTCGCGGGTAATGACGGCGCGTTGCGGAACGGCGAGCGCGCTGTCTATCGAAGCGGTCAAAACCGTCATATTCGCGGTCATACCCGGCTTAATATCCGGAATATTTTCCAAACTCGCGGTAACTTCATAGTTTACAACTCCGGAAACTACGGTTGATGCCGGATTTATGGTCTGTAAAGACCCTTGGAAGTGGCGATCCGGCCCCAGGGCATCGAAGGTAAAATCAACCGACTGGCCGGGCGCAAGTGACGCTATATTAGCCTCGCTGACGTTGGCTTCCACGTGCAGATTTCCAACGTCCTGCAAAACCAAAACTTTCTGCAAGGCCGTCGCTTGCTCTCCCACCTTAATGTCCACCAAGGTAATGGTGCCGTCCGCAGGAGCGCGAATAATGGTGTTTTCCAAACTCGCGGCAGCCGCGGCCACCTGGCCTTGGGCGCTCGTCACAGTGGCTTGGGCGTAAGCTACGTCTTCGGGCCGCGCGACCGCCTCTTTCAAGCTTAGAGTGGCTTTGGCCTGATCTAAAGCGGCGGCAGCGGCGTTCACGGAGTTTTCCGCGGCGACTACAGCGGCAGTTTGGGCCTGTAAAGCCGCCTGGTAAGCATTGTGATTAGTCGTGTACGAACTGGAAAGAGCGTTGGGAACCGGAACGCTCCAAACATCTACAGCGGACAAAGTACCGGTGGTGCCGAAAGTCATATAAAGCCCACGCGTTCCTAACGGAACCGTAAGGCCTCGTTGGACCGTGCCGAGTGTTGTTTCCAATCCGGAAACATTATATTGATAACCTCCCAAACCGTTTGAGCTCAAAGAAATCCGATATTCACCCATGCTGGTTCCGGTATAAGTCCCGCTGATGGTAAGCGTGGCAGTAACGTCGTAGCTTTGCAAAGCAAGAGCGGTTAGGCTGGTATTTAAAAGGGCTGTTAGAGCGTTATTTACCGCGGTTTTCTGCTGGGCAACAGTAACGGCGTAAGAATTTTTTGCGTTATCCAAGGTGGCTTGCGCCGCGGCAACGGCCGCCCGGCTTACCTCAATATCCTCGCTAGTAGCGCCGTGCAAAACCTTCTCGTAATTGGCCTGGGCCGAAGCCAAAGCCCCTCGGGCGGAAGTCAAACTGGCTAGCTGGTCTTTTTGATCGAGTGTGGCTAAAATGCCGCCGGCTTTGACTTTATCGCCTTCCTTGACCCGGATTTGCTGAACGACGCCGCTGGATTTAAAGCCTAAACTCAAATCAGTTTGGCTGACGACCTGGCCGGTCGTCAAAACGGTTGCCTGTAAAGCTTGTTTTTTGACTTGCCCGGTCTGAATTGAATCGCCGTTGTTTTTATTTCCAAAAATAAAATAACCGATAACTCCGAACACGAAAATCACGACGATGATAATTATGCGTTTTTTAGTAAACCATTTCATAACTTTATTGTTTATGATTATAAGTTTTTAGTAACTTTGATAAAATATTGATTAAAAGCAACCGATCTTTTTCCGGTAATCTGTTAAAAATTATTTTCATCCTGTCCATTATTTTTTTCATACCCGAATTACAAGCTTTTCTCCCGGAGGCGGTTATAGCCAAATGTATCATGCGCCTGTCTTTTTTGTCCGGCACTCTTTTCAGTCTGCCTGCGGCAACCAATCCGGAAACCAGAGAAGTCGCGGATGGTGGAGTAATCCCAAAATAACCCGCTATATCCCGCATAGTCGGCCTGGACGATTCATCAACAAACCGCAATGTTTCTAAACGCAGCAAGCTGATGGGGTTGATGGCTTGTGGAGTTTTAGCTTGGGCCAGCACAATATGGCGCATCGTTAAAACCATTGATATTAAACGATTTATGCTCGCTTCCGTCATAAAATAGTTAAAGTCCTGAAAGGTTAGACTCTTGAACTATAATAATCTCTCTTACGATTTTTGTCAAGACCCCGGGCTGTCGTCATTATTAAATGTAGGGGCGGGTCTAGACCCGCCCCTACAGAAGATCTGCTCTAAATATCTGTCACTTTTTCCTGAAAGTAATAACCGCGATCTCCGAGCCGCTCCCTACTCGCATCGGCGGTCCCCAAGTTCCAACGCCATCGGAAGTAAAAAATGCCGTGTTACCCAAAAACCTAAGCACAACGTCGTATCCCCCATAAACCCACTTGGTGATGAAACTCAACGGAAAAATTTGTCCGCGATGGGTGTGCCCGGAAAGCATTAAGGAAATACCGGCTTCCCGCACCTCGGCGATATTGGAAGGCACGTGTTTTAACAGGATACGGGGCTTGCTCGGGTTAAAATTCATCTTATCTAACAATTCCGAGAAATTCGTATCACCTCTGAAATTTTTATAGCTGGCGCCGCCAACTTGCAATCCATTTAAATCCACCATTTCATCCGACAAAATTTTAAATCCGATATTTCTTAAGGCCGCAAGGTGAGAACTGCCGTCCCCGATTTCATCATGATTGCCAGTAACGAAATAAGTGCCGTAAACGGATTTCAGTTTCGAAAATGGCTCGGCTAGAGTTTCGGGATTGACGGCACTACCGCCGTCATAAAAATCCCCGCCCATAAACACCACTGCCGGCTGAAAATCATTTATCAGCTTCACGACTTTTCCCGAAAATTTATTTTGCCAAACCGGCCCGAGGTGGGTATCGGAAAAAAATACAGCGGTTTTCCCCTCCCATTGCGGGGGCAAATTAGAAAACGCGATCTCCAGCTTTTGAACGCGTAAAGTGCGGGCGTTGATTAATCCGTAAAAGCTGACGGCCGCCGCTACGCAGAGCAACACAATCCCCAAGATTCTTAAATTCCCCTGCTCGAAGGACTGGCCGGAAAAAGCGAAAAACATCCACAAAAAAGCCGCTGACACTGCGAGATAAAAAAATGTCCCCAGCCAGGCGGCGGAAATGTAATATAAAAATCGGACTAAAAAATTACCAAAACGAAAAGCAAGCAGAGAGGAAACCAAAAAACCGATTGAGGCTAAGCCTAAGCCGATTTTCAGCGCTAGAATCGCGGAAGGATTGCCAAAGATTGAAAACCGGATCAGAGTTTTATATAAAAACCAATGACCCAAGAATAACAAACCTTGAAAAAATGAAAGGAATAAAATGAATTGATAAACCATTCTAGGTTTTAGAAAGCAGTCTTTAAACCCTAAATTACCCCTGTTTGTCATTCCTTACTGCAGCGGGAATCCAGTCCGTTTGAGCCACACTTAGATTCCCGATCGGGTCGGGAATGACAAATTACGAGGTTTAAAGACGCTTTTAGATTAAAAACTCCTGCGGAAGCAGGATGTGCGCAGCATTCAGAAAACCAAATTCTCAGCCGCCGATAAAATCCTTCATTGAAAGCCAAGGCGCGATTTTTATGACTTTCTGCCAAATCTTCTTTTTATCAAATTCACCCGCGGCGGTTGCCAGCAATTTCCGGAATTTATTCAATTTTCGACGACGAGAGCGACGGCGACGAAGTTCTTTTGTCACTGAAGGCTGTCCCATATATAAATATTTAATTCCAACCTTATTATAACCTAAAATTATCTAATTAACCAGAGCATTGTTGACTAGTTTTCCAATATTTCAAACAATACCATATTGACTAGGACTGAATCCGGAAAAGCAGTAGGAAACAAGCTTAGCCAATAGTACAAGGATGATAACTTGAGAAACTTAGAACAATTGGAAGCCAAGGCGACAGAGCTTAGAAAGGCGGTGTATGTGGAACCGGAAGAGCTTGCCACCCTTACCAAGGCCGGGGCCGTCCAGAAAGCAGAGGGAGAACCCGTCAAGGATCTAGACGGCCAAAAGACGACCGTGTACGAACTTAGGGGACTGCAATTCTTCACTATCTGCTAGCCCGGCGGCGTTGTCTGCGTCCAAACCACAGCTTACTGCTCCCGACGAGGGCTGTCCTCGTCGTTTTTTTTTGGAAAACAAACCGTCTGTCTTTTCAATCAGTAATATTCAGTCTTAGTTAAATGGTGCGGAAAAGTGATATCAAGTTTCTTGCTTAAGTTCCAAAACAGAAAATCAACCTGAAAAGGATGAATTCGCAACCCCATTTTTTTTAACTCCGCCGACAGTAGCTCCGCCGCCCAAATAATCGCGGCGCGAATTTCCACTTCTTCTTTTGAACCGGCGGCGATTTCTTTCTGGTTTAAAATTTTTGCCTCAAGATCGCGGCTGTATTCAAAAATTACATAGTGCCAAAAAACTTGCGGTTATTTATAATCGGGAAATGCTGTAAGATATTCCGGATCTAGAAAATTGCCGACTCCCCGGTTGTTCAACGCCCCCATGATGTCGCAACCTAAAATCTGCGCCCGTTTCAGGAAAAAAATCCTCTTGCCTTTATATTCGGCAAAATCGTCAAAAGATGGAATCTTCACAAACAAGGGTATCAGCTTAGAAAAACTTTTATCGCCTTGTCTCACCAGACTTTCGGAATTTCCCCCATATCTTTGAAGTAAATGCCGGCTTACAAGGCGAAGGATAAACCAGCGCCTGCATAAAAATTGCAGAGATTTTAAATGACTGCTACCTTTAAAAATCTCTAAAAACTCCGGAAAAGAAATTTTCGCGAAACAGCTAAAATTGTCCCTCCCTGAATTTTTTTCAAAAAATCTCTTCAGTGAAATAGAGAGAGCATAATACCCGCTGTAAACCTTGCCCTTATAAACAACCGACCATTTATCTTTCGCCTTTAAAACGTTCGGGCGACCGATTTGAGATTCCGGCCAGAAGCAAAAATTTAGGGAGTCTAAAACTATCAAATAATCCAACATCTGCCGCGAATTATTTGTTTGCAGATGATATTCTTTCTGCCAAGCCGGAACGATAGTTTTTTTCATCGCCCAAAGCCTGGCTAACTCTTGAAGCGCTTTGTGATTTATTTTAACCGAACTTGAATTTTTAAAGACGGATAAGGTTGTAGTCCTGGCTGGATTGGACATAATTATGTTATAAAAATTATCCTTTCCGAAGTATGTACTCCCAATCCCGGGCTTCTACATCCGCTTTGGAAGCCGGGCGGTGCTGAAATTTTTTGTATAAAACCTGAAAACCGGGAAAGAAAGCGCCTTCGATTTCCTTGTCGGAAAAAAAATGATGAGGAATATACCCGTCCAGCTGTTTAGTGTGAATTCGGGTTCCGGGCTCCAATTCTTCCCCTGTCGCATAGCGCGGGTCTTCGGTGGAAGCAACGGCCAAACACAGCAGACCGCCATCGCTTAATACACGAGCAATATCGTTGCTCCATTCCTGAATTTGCGAAGTCAAACCGTGCTGTAGCGCCATCACCGAA
>JBBUGP010000028.1:0-9959 GCA_038077895.1 Patescibacteria group bacterium | reverse complement strand
GGGCATTTACTTCTTCGTGTCGCCTTTCGGGGTGGAAGAGGCCATTTCCATCGCAAATACCGCCGGCTACGAACTGTTCGAAGTTGGCCGCGTGGAAGAAGGCGAGCGCCAAGTCATCTTCGAGCCGGAAGGCATCACCTTGCCGCCGCCCGGGCAGTAAATAGCAAGTCTCCGCGCCAAGTTTCAACCGCCTTAACGGATCGCTTGATCTGTGGGGCGTTTTTTTATTTTTTTCGTTATTGTTAAAATTTTTTTAGAAATTTCAAGCGCAAACATTCTCAGAAACGAATTCGGATGCGACACTCGATCATACGGTCGTATACTCGAAGTATACACTGAAAATTTGAAAACCCAAGCAATAAAAAAACAACCTAAAGAGGTCAGGTAAATGTGATGCCGGCGATTCCTCGGTGCTGTTGTAGCCGTTGCAGGCTTTTTCAGACAGGGAATATGTTGCCGGATATTTTTGTGTTACAATTTTAGCAAAAGGAACTTATTAAATTTAGTTCCCTCCCCTTGATGGGGAGGGTTAGGGAGGGGTGGGATGTTTAGGAAACAGACGTTTCTATATCAATCACCCTCCCCTAACCCCCTCCCATCAGGGGAGGGGAAGGGCTGGAACGCGGAAATTTTTAAAAAATAGTCAAACAGTCAAATGAATAAAAGCCTTAAAATCTTTTTGTTTCTGGCCGGGCTGGCGGTCGCCGCCTTCTTTATTTTTTTCCGGCTGGCTTTGGCCGACCCGCTAACCGACGAGGTGGAAATCGCTTTTCGCTCTTTGGGCTACATGGATTTTTTGGCCACGCCATTTCAAACCACGCCTTATGAGTGGTTTGCTTCGGCGCCCGGGTGGGCTAAACTTTCTTTTCACGATCATCCGCCGCTGGTGTTTTTAATCCAGCACGGTTTTTTCCGCCTCTTCGGCGATTCTTTATTCGTCCTGCGCCTGCCTTTCGCTTTGGCCGGCTTGTTTTCGATAATTTTTATTTTTTTGCTGGCGCGGCAGTTGTTTGACGATAAAACGGCATTTTGGGCGATTGTGTTTGCCGCCGTCAATACTTATTTAGCGTGGATCAGCCGCATGGGCTTGCAGGAAATTTTTGTCATCGCCGTTACGCTTTTCGGTTTTTGGGCCCTTCTCAAAAGCCCCGGCAAGGAGCGATTTTTGCTGGTTTGGGGCGCGGCGCTGGGCTTGGCGGGTTTGATAAAATACACCGCCCTATTCGTGTTATTGCCGGTTTCGGCCGCGATTTTCTTTTGGGCTTTTCCCGGACGGGCGATTTTCAAAAGCCGATTTTTTTGGTGGGCTTTAGGGATTTTTTTGGCGATTTTTTCGCCGGTGATTGTCTATAATTTGGGAATGTTTTCTTCCGCCGGCCATTTCGATGTCCAGCTGGCGTCGTTTTTGGGGCAAAAAACCTCGCATTGGCCGATGCTTTTAGGCAAACAAACGGGATCGCTGGTTTTCCGGGTCAAAACTTTTCTGCCCAATCTTTTTCAAAACGCTTCGCCGGTGTTTTTTGGCATTTACCTGTTGTCGCTTCTTGCGTTTGCCGTCCGGCTGGTTTGGAAAATTCGAAAAAAAATCGAAATCCTGCTGGGCGAAAAATTTTTATTTTGCGCGCTTATTGTCGTCCACCTGCTGATAATCCTAGTCGGCCCGAGCCAAAGATTTTTAGCTCTACTCGTTCCTTATGTACTGATTTTGGCCGCGTATCTAGTCTCGCTCGGATTTGCGTGGCTGAATTTGGTTTCCCGAAAATTATTTTTTATTCTCTTGCTCGCTGTTTTGGCTTACGAAGGCTTTTATAATTTTCAAACCAATCACGCGGTCGCGGCAAAGGGAGAGCCGCCCTGGAATTTTTCGCGTTTGCGCTATGAAAGTTCGGCTTGGGGTTATAATAGCTTGGAAAGTTATTTAAAAGAAACTCTCGATGTTTATCACCCAAAGGTAAAACTCGGTTTGCCGCAGCAGCTGCAATTCATCGAGCAATTTCGCGCCAAAGATTTTCGGAATCTAAAAGACCAACCAGCGCGCGCGTTTTTGATAGTTTACGATCCGCGTCTAAACCAGGTGGCCAAGCTTTGGCTTTACGACCGGCGGTATTATTATGACGGCTGGCCCTTTGTTTCCGCCGACGAATACGCGGTTATCAGGCAAAAATTGCCCGGCTATTTTAAAGATTTGGGTATCGAAGAATATTTTTACATTGCCGCAAGCGACGACTTGTTTACCGGCGGCAACACCGCGGATTCCGCCGCCGCGGGAAAAATCAACCAAAGTCTGGCTGGCTTTCAGCCTGTGAAGATTTTAACCGACCCAGCCGGCCAGCCGACTTTTTCCATTTACCGTTTTTCGGAGGGGTTTTAAACTTCCAAATTTCATTTATAAAAGTCGACGTGGTATAATAGTAATATTGGATAAAACATTCAATTATAGGACTTACGCGTTCGATGTCATCCCGACTGAAACGGAGGGATCTGTATGCAGAAATGCTTACTAATAACAGATTCCTCGACTTCGCTCGGAATGACAAGTTTGTATGTTATAATTCAAACGCGTAAGTCCTAAATTATATTATGCCAAAGAATAAAATTCACATTTTAATCGCGGATGACGATCCGATGCTGCGCCGGATAATGGGCGGGCGGCTGGCCAAGCGCGGTTTTGAAATCGTTTACGCCGAGGACGGCAATGAAACGCGGGAAATGGCCAGGCGCTTGAAGCCGGACTTAATTTTGCTTGATTACCGAATGCCGGTGATGGACGGCTTTAAAACCGCGTCGTATTTAAAAAAAGAAGAGCCGACGAAAAACATCCCCATCATCCTTTTAACCAATGAGGATTTTCCGATGGAAGGGGAAAAGTATTCCAAAGATTTGGGCATTGACAGCTACATTCACAAATCGGCGAATTTTGAAGAGCTAATCACCCGCATTGTCGAGGTTATGAAAGCCCACGGCCGCGACATTGCCAAAGACATTCCGCCGCCGAAAGCGCAATCCGTGGCGCCTACATAAGTTTTTGATGTTTTAAAAAACTCTGGCCTAAACGCCGGATTTTTTGTAAAAAAAACCGCTGTTTACCCTCGGTGTTAGGGAAAACTGCGGATGCAGGCGGGTTCATCGTCGTGAACCTCGAATTTCAAGTTGAGATGGAGAAGAAGGCGGGGAGTACCGAGGCCTTCTGGCACGCAACAGATTTTCAGCTGTCCACCGCAAGCGGTAACCCGCGTTTCCAATTCCTCCAGAGCGCGGATGCCGCTGCCGTCGATTTTACGGGCGAAGCGGAGATTGAGGACGAATTTTCTCCAGGCGGGAGAGGTCTGGGAGAGTGGGCCGATTACGGTTTCAATAAACCCGTCCATTTTAGTTCCAGAAGTCAGCTTGCCTTCGGCCTCGAAAACTTTCACGTCCCCAACGATTCGAGAAGGGAATCCGGTTTTCAATTTACCTCCTTCTTAATAGATTAGCTTATCATTTGTTTCCGTCAAAGTCAATAATAATTAGAACGGAAAAAAATCGAAAAATTGTTAAAAAAAACCGGCCGGAAAGCGCAAGGCTTTCTCCGGTCGGTTCGAAATTGCTTGGATCGGGCCGGGATATTCTGTCCCGGCTAGCTGACACCGAGGACCTTGTGCCCCTTGCCTTTCTGAATGGCGGGGATGTAGATGTCCAGAAAGTCGAGGGTTTCGGAGTCCAGTGTGATAGTTGCGCCTCTTTCGGCGGACCAGTAAGCTGCCATAACGAGCAGGGTCGTGCGTCGGCCGTGCTCCCAGTCGAGCATGGGCCGGCCGCCGGTGGCAAAGGCCCACACCGAATCCCGCAGTTCGGCGACGTAGCCGTAGAGGTCCATCTCGTTGGGCTGAACGCAGAGCAGGCCGTGACTTGCCGTCGCCTTCTCCAAAGCCGATTCGGCGTCGCCGATGGCCTGCGCCACCGCGTCGCCGATAAAGACGGTGAGCGGGCTGGTCAGCGAATCCACTCCCAATGCGTAACCCGGGCCAAGGGCTTCCATCCGCAGGCACAAACCCTGATTATCGTACATCCACGAGTCGATGAATTGGGCGACCACGAGTTGCCCGGTTTGCGGATTGCGGAAAACGACTTGGCCGGTGGCGTAGTCTTCGGCCGGAGCTTTCGTATAGTCCACGCCGTGCTTGGCCAAGAGCTTGGCGCGGTAGGCGGGCTGGCCCCACTTGAGAAGGTAGGTGCTGGCCGTTACCGAAACCGGCACCAGAAAGTCGAGCGGTTTGCCAGGCGGCGTGAGAATGAAGCGCGCCACGTCGATACTGTGGCAGCCCATGTCGCAAAGCACCCCGCCGCCCTGTTTGGTCGGGTCCCAAAACCAGGGCTCGTGCGGCCCGCCGTGTTCTTCGGCCGAGCGGGCCAAGGCGATGGGCCCGGCGGCATGCCATGCTGGCAGAAGTTGGGCCAGTGCCGTACGCACCGGCGGCATGTGGTTTTGGTTCTCGTGGTAGGCCGTGAAAACACCACATTTGTTGGCCAGCTCAACCATGCGGTTGGCCTCGGCCATGTTGCGGCCGAGCGGTTTGTCCACAACCAGGCCGCGAATTTCGGCGTTCCTGCGTCGGGCGTCGGTCACGGCCTCCATGGTTTCGACTTTGGCGAAGTTGGGCACGAGCACGCAGACTACGTCCGCGTTTTGGACCACTTCTTCCACCGTGCCGTAAACAGTCGGGTCGCCGACGCCGAGTTCGCGGGCCATTGCGGCCAGCGCTTCGGCGCCGTTGAGCGCGTAGATCGCGGTCAAGTCCGCTCCGCGCACGTATTGCAGGGCGCGCGCGTAGAACTTGGCGATGAATCCGGCTCCGATAAATCCAAGCTTGAGCATTTTCCGTTTCCTCCAGTTGTAGATTGTCGGCACGAAAAAAAGAGAATCACTTCTCTTTTGTACCATAACCATTTTACTATAGTTGGCATAAATGTCAAGGCCCGAGCGCCTCCTCTTGCCAAAAGTCCAAATCGGTGATAGAATTGATTTTCTGTTACGCAAGGAGGAAGAAATGCCGCAACAAACCGCCGGGTTTGATTTGGACGCGATAATCTCTCGGATCGAGGAAGTTGACCGTGACAACAGCGTCGCGGAGATTGATCTGCCCGAAAAAGAGTGGCGCCGTCTGGCAGCCGAAGGTATGGCCAGCCTGAAGGCGCGGCTGAGCAAGAGAGCTGCGGACAGACTGATGCTGATGGATGGTTTGGTAGAAGGGGACGTCACTCGCCAGCGGTATTACCTGCTCGTCTGCCACTACGGCCGTTGTCACTAAGGCCAATTGTTTCGGCCCGAGTTTTTTATAGGCTTGCGCGCAGGCCATTTTTTTATTGGAATTTTTGCGATTGACAAAACTTTTATCTCGGACAATAATATCTTAAAGGAGGACTGAAATGGCTGAAGATCCCTTAACTACCTGCGAGGAAGTAAAGGCAATAGATCGAGCGATAGTATGTCTCGCAATACTGATCGTATTGCTTAGTTACATCGGGACTTCTCTTGATGAAGGCAACTGTTTTCTCTGGATTGTGGAAGGCATTGCCAACGATTAGGCGCAAGGTCTTCAATTTTTTTTATGGATAGGTATTCTTAATGTAATAAATTTTATGTTTAAAGAATTCAAAGAGTTTGCGATCAAGGGCAGTGTTATGGATTTGGCCATCGGCGTGATTATCGGCACGGCGTTCGGCAAAATTGTCACTTCCTTGGTCAACGACGTGATTATGCCCCCGCTCGGTTTGCTTTTAGGCAAGGTGGATTTTTCCAATTTATACTTCAATCTTTCCAGCCGAAATTTTCCAAGTCTCGCCGCGGCCCGCGCCGCCGGCGCGCCGACTTTAAATTACGGCCTGTTCATCAACGCCGTGATTGATTTTGTCATCGTGGCTTTCGTGATTTTTCTGCTGGTCAAGCAAATCAACCGCCTGAAAAGGCAGTCCCCGCCGCCGGCCTCCAACACCAAAAAATGCCCGTATTGCTTTTTGGAAATTCCGCTTCCAGCGACCAAATGCGGCCATTGTGCTTCTACTTTGGGCGTTTGAAAATTATTATTCGGGGAGATATAGTATAGACATATGCGCGAAAAAATTCCCAAAATGCTGGCTAAAATTATCCATCTCATCCTTTGGCTGTTGGAGTCTTTTTTAGTGATGCGCCTGGTCCTGCGATTATTTGGGGCCAACGCCGAAGCGGTTTTCGTCAAATTTATTTACCAAGTAAGCGACGCGATCTTAACGCCTTTCCAGAACACCTTTCCTGTCCAGGAATTTAACAGCAAGTACGTTTTGGATTTCTCCGCGCTGTTTGCCATAATCATCTACGCTTTGGTCGCCTATTTTCTTTTGGAGACGATTTATTGGATGGCGGGTGTATCAGCGGAAAGTTAGTCTACGCGCAGCCTATCATTTCGAATTAGGCAGGATTAAATCATGAAAAAGAGATATTTTTTTCTAATCGCGATCGTGGTGGTTGCCGCCTACGCTTTGATTTCCGATCGGCGTTTAGGCGGCGGCGCGGATCCGCAAAAAACCGATCCCGGTTTTGCGGAAGTCGCTGGCAGGCAGGTACGGGTGAAATACGTTTCGAAAGATTGGATATATCCGGCTTTTGGCCTAGCGTTCCTCGACACCGCGGAAGTCCGCAGTGATCTAAACCCTCGCGTAAAAAGGTTCGTGCGCGCTCACGAGCTTTATCATTTGGGCGACAGTGCCAAGTGGGGTGGGTGGATTGGCCGGGAGATACGCGCCAACGTCGCGTGCGGCCTTGTGGATCCCACAGGTCTAACCTTGACAATTTTTGCCAGTTTAAACAGACGACTGCTATTTTATTGGGACAGATTTAAACGCGGATGGTAATTTAACCTTACAACGGCAATCTGTCTAGGTGAAGCAGAATTAACCATAAGACAGTTTCAAAAAATTAGAAATTAATAAAAAATTTATGAGAGGATATATTGCCAACATCGAGAAATTGACTTTGGAAAACGAAAATTTCCGCAAAGTTTTATACACCGCCAAGCACAGCCAGCTGGTTTTGATGAGTATCAAGCCTGGCGAAGACATTGGCGAAGAAGTGCACAAGCTTGACCAGTTTTTGCGCATAGAATCAGGCGCGGGGCGGGCCGTGCTGGATGGCGTTACGCACGAAATTGCCGACGGTTCTGCCATCGTCGTACCGGCCGGCACGAAACACAATATTCTCAACGGCTCAACCGTTGAGCCGTTGAAGCTCTACACGGTTTATTCCCCTCCCGAGCACCGCGACGGGGTGGTGGCCGCTACAAAACAGCAGGCCGAAGCTGAAGAGGAGCATTTTGACGGGAAAACCACGGAGGAATAAAAACAAAAGCCGGCGAAATAAGTTCGCCGGCTAGTGTCTGAAATCAAGAGATATTACATCCCGTTCAGCGCCTGTCGTGTCAGAGGACCAGCTGTGCCTACGGGAGTTATGCCTTTACTGGTTTGATACGCTCTAACGGCCTGCCTGGTTAAAGATCCAAAATAACCGGTAACAGGTCCGGAATAAACACCGGCTCGGGTCAGCGCAAGCTGGAGCTGGGTTACTTCCTCGCCGCGGCTGCCATATTGCAGATTTTTAGTAAAGACATACGTGGTGGTTCCCAAAACTTTTCCGGAAGCCACTGTGAGAGGCTGGGCGGCGCTACTTAAAACGGAAACTCGGTCGCTCCGAACTGACTCCAAGGTAAAGCCGATCAGATAATCTTTAGCGCTACGGAAAACCGCGCGAAAAGGATAATCTCTTTCGCCGGCGAATAGCAGGCCGTCAGTTAAGGAAAACGCGGCTACAAGATCCTGCCCTTGCGGGATTATTGTAACTGTTTTCCAACCGGAATTCGTCATTAGTTCCAAAGATTGCAGATTGGCGCTCGCGCCAGGCAGGATTATTTTTAAAGACAGATCGCCGGCAGGCAGAGCTTGGGTATTATTCAGCCGGACGGTAAATTCCGCCGGCGAGTTGGCAACCGCGCCCTCTTTAAGCATCAGGTCCGAGGTAACGAAAGGCGCGGCGGCAAGGCCTGGAATGGATAAAACCAGTCCAAAACCGGCAAAAACCGCGATAAGGCTGAAATAAACAATTATATTTTTACGCATACTTTTTGAATTAATGACATTGTGAATTTATTATAACTCCAAAAAATCTATAAGCATAGGAGATGATAAGCCATATGTCAAGAGCCTCTGTGCCGGCCGCTTTAACCTCCCTTGTAGGGAACGGTCGCGACCCGTCTCGCGGTAGGCTCGCCGAGGCGGATCGTTCCCTACTTTAAAGAAAAAAACAATGAAGTTAAATGCAAAAATCGCTTTAATTACCGGCGGCACCGGCGCTTTGGGGCAGGCGGTATGCAATGCCTTGCTTGCCGAAGGCGCCAAAGTCGTAACCACCTTCCGGCAGGAGGAGGAATTTTTGACGTTAAAGAAGAATTTGGGCAAAGCTTTCCAAGGCTTTCAAACCGACGTTGCCGACGAAAAGTCAATGGCGGATTTGGTGAAGAAAATCATAGGCGCTCATAAAAGAATCGATATTTTAATAAATCTAGTCGGCGGTTTTGCCGGCGGGAAAATTCTTGAAACCTCCGCCGAGCAGATGGATAAAATGTACAACATAAATTTAAAAACAATGTTTATCGCCACTCGCGCCGTGCTACCGCAAATGATGGCTCAAAATTCCGGCAAGATTATTTCAGTGGGTAGTGTTGGGTTGCTGCGCGGTCACACCGCCGGCGCCGGCACGTATCTCGCGGCTAAGGCGGGAGTGGTGTCGCTGACCCAAGCCTTGGCCGAGGAACTTGCCGATTACGAAATAAACGTGAACGCGATTCTGCCGGGTACGATGGACACGCCTGCGAATAGACGGGATATGCCAAAGGTAAATTTCGCCGATTGGGCTCGAGTGGAAGACGTGGCCCGAGTGATTTTGTTTTTATGCTCCGACGATTCAAAAGCCGTGAAGGGCGCGTTAATTCCGGTGGTGGGGAAACATTAACGACTTTAAAGGGGCGGATAATATCTCGCCTCAATTCGACGGTCTTGTCGAAGCAGACCGCCTCCTACGGGATGACTATACCGGATTTGACTTTGGTGGGTTTTTGAGATAGAATAGGTTTTCCGCTTCAGGGGCGAAAATTAAGGAGGCCGAAATGGAAAACGGGATCAAAGGACTCGTTGAAGAAATCGCGAAAGCTCTTGTTGATGTTCCAGATCAAGTGAGCGTTCGTGAGGTTTTGGGTGAGCAGGTGACTGTGTTGGAATTACGCGTCGCCAACAGCGACACCGGCAAGGTCATCGGCAGGCAAGGGCGCACCGCCCGTTCCATCCGCATCATCTTGGGCGCGGTGGGGATGAAGCTCAACCGGCGTTTTACGCTGGAGATTTTGGAGTGATGTATCCTTGCTCCAACCCACTTCCAACCCCCGCGCGGCGGCGCTCGCCCGCGGATTTTTTTTTGACTAAAATCTGTAAAAATGTTAGATTATTCTTAGTTTAAAGCGCTTTCGGGCGTATAGCTCAGTTGGTTAGAGCGCGTCACTGATAATGACGAGGTCTCTGGTTCGAATCCAGATACGCCCACCAGTGGTGCCCGGATGGCAGAGTTAGAAAAATTTATAGATCAAATATTAAAACAAAAAACAATGACCAGAATCCTTTATAGCCTTTTAGGGATAGCGATCGGCATCGCGATTTTAAAATACAGCCCCAGAATTTTAAAATTTATAGGGCACGACCCGGATGCCGAAAGAGTCTTTAGCGGCGGTTTGGGCGGCACCAACTTTTTCATCAAAATTTTCGGTTTGGCCATCATTATCGGCTCTTTTTTCTACCTGTTTGGATTTTTTTAAAAGTTTTATCCGACCACGGCAAACTCCTATCAAATGAGGGCCTGTAGCTTAGTGGCAGAGCATCCGGTTTGCATCCGGAAGATAGGGGTT
>JBBUGP010000027.1:0-13321 GCA_038077895.1 Patescibacteria group bacterium | reverse complement strand
TCTTCGGCCGAATCCTCGGTTTTGCCTCGAATTTGGCTCAAACCCGTAACTCCTAAATATCACTAAAATAAGCCGGTTCTTTATAAAGTATGTGAGTTAATTTTAGAATTCGCGACCTTTGTTTGTTTCGAAAATAGCGATTGGCTCAATTTAGCAACGCGCCGCATCGGCGCTTACGCTTCCATTTTAGTCCTGTCGTAACGTTTGTCAAGGGCGGCAAGTTCCGCAAAGGTTAGGAAAAGGGCGGAAAAGTGAGAAAGCATAGTGTTGTAATGAATTTCTATAATGCAAAAAGCCCGTCAGTATCTTTGACGGGCTTGCGCCTGAAAATTTACTAATGATATTCGCGTTCGCTCAAAACTGTAGTTAGCCCATTTATGGGCTCTTATTTGGGCCGATAAATCGGCTGACTACATTTAAATTCAGGGTTTTGAGACTACTTTAGGATAGCTTTTATTTAAAACTTGATTTTTTGGCCGGGGCGGATGCTTTGCGCGCCATCTTGATTATCCTCGGGTTTTGCAGTTTCCTGCGCCGGCTTTTTTGTGATTCTATCCAAAACCTTGCTGATTTCCGACTGGAACTCGGCTTTTCTTTCTTGTACTTCCTGAACCTTATCCCAAATGGGATTTTCGGCGGGTTTGGGTTTTGCCGGTGGCGCGGCTTTAACAATCTCGGAGGGTTTATTTACAACCGGCTCGGCCGCGGGAATTTGCTTTTTCGGTTCTTCCGGGTTTTTGAAACGCATATCTTCCGCCTCGTCGACTCCGTGTCCTTCGCTTTCTTCCAAGGCGCTTTGCTCGTAGTATTCCTGTCCCAGCCAGCGGGCGATTTTCTGTTCCACCGCGGCGCGCGGGTTGGTGTAGCGTTCGCGGGAAACCCGGATGACTTTTTCGCGGCTGGCGACGGGTTTGTAAAGCGGCGGCAGGGTGGTCGCCGAAAAGGGATTGGAGGTGATGCCGTCTATCAGAAGTTTTAAATAAAGGCCGTATTTTGGCAGGTTGATCAAATCGCTGGGAGTAAAAGTCGGATCGAATTCTGTTTCCAAAAATTCCGCGTCGGCGCTTCCGATGCGGAAAATCAGCATCGTGCCGACGTTGCCAAAAACCGCGTCGCGCACCCTTGTGTTTTTATCGGTTACCAGTTGGCCGATGTATTGGTGGGCGATAATCAAGCTGAGGCGGTATTTACGGGCTTCGGAAAGAATGGTGGCGAAAGAATCGGTGGCGAAGTTTTGAAATTCGTCGACGTAAAGAAAAAAATCCTTTCTCTCCTCTTCCGGAATGTCGATGCGCGACATGGCCGCGAGCTGCAGACGGGTGATGAGCATCGCGCCCAAAAGCGAGGAGTTGTCCTCCCCCACCCGGCCCTTCGAAAGATCCACCAGCAGGATTTTTTGCTTGTCCATAATTTCCCGCAAATTGAGGGTGCTTTTGGTTTGGCCGACGATGTTGCGAATGACCGCTGACGATAGAAATTGGCCGACTTTGTTTTGAATCGGGGCGATGGCCTCGTTGCGGAATTTATCGTTGTAATTGGCGTATTCGTTGACCCAAAAGGATTTGACCATCGGGTCTTTGATGTGTTCGATGATTTTTTTGCGATAAACCTTATCCACCAGCATGCGAGCGATACCCAGCATTGTGTTGCCGGGAGAATCAAGCAGCGCCAAAATGGTGTTGCCTAAAATATATTCCATGCGAGCGGACCAGACGCCTGCCCAGATTTTCGTAAAGACGCCCATCAGTCCGGAAGCCACGAGATGTTTATAGTTGGGGTCTACCGATTCTAAAATGTTGAAGGAAATGGGATGTTCCAAATCGGAGGGATTGAAATAAATTACGTCATTGATGCGGTGGGGCGGAATTTGGTCCAAAAGCCTTTCTACCACTTCGCCGTGAGGGTCGATGAAGCAAAGTCCATGGCCTTTGTGGATGTCCTGCACCGCCATGTTTTCCATCATGGTGGTTTTGCCCATTCCGGTTTTTCCTAAAATATAAACATGCCGGCGCCGGTCGTCGGTTTTTATGCCGAAAGTGGCGTTGCGGTTGCGGAAGTTCGTAACCGCGAAGACATTTATGTCATCTTCTGAAGCCATAGGATAATTAAAATGGAAATTCTAGGCAAACAACAATCAGTTTCTATGAATTTCGCGAAGCGAATATCAATAAGTTTCGAAACTCATAGAAATTAATAGAAATAAATAGAAATTATTTCGGGATTTGAATTTAGGATTAAGTTTTCGAAGATTAATACTGCACCGGCAAATTAATGGGCGCGTCGCTTTTGCGAATTTCGGTTTTGGAAATTTGCGGCGTTTTGACGGTAATCAGCGGGAAGTGAAAAATCGTCGCCAGTTCTTCGATGTTTAAAATAAAACCCTTGCGTCCCTTGGAAAAACTGCGGCTTTTGAAAAACATAACTAGACGCCTTTTCCGGCGGTTGACAAAAAAATCAATGTAAGGAGTCTCCAGTGTTTTGGAAAATTTAAACGGGATACCAGTCCAGGTTTTTTTCGTATCGGGCTTCAAGCCGTTTAAATTGGTGTCGTCGTATTGCCGGAAAGCGCCGACAATTTGGGCTTTAGCTTCTTTGCGGAATTTTTCCTTCGGGGCAATGTAGACGATGCGGATTTTGGTGCGGTAGCCGATTTTTCCCAAACTCAATTCAACGGCGCCGATAATATCCTTCTCACCCGGCGAAAGATGCATCATTTTGCTGGGCGGTTCGTATTCCTGGATGGCCGGAGAAACCGAACCGGCTTCACCGGTGGCGGCAGTGACGATGCCGGTCAGCCCTTCTAAAACGGAAGAAGCGATATCGCCGACAGCGCCTTTTTTCTTTTTCTCTTCTTTTTCGCCCTTCAATTTTTTAACCAGCTCCCTGCCGGCTTCTTTCCAATCGTCATCGGTTGGTCGGATGATGACTTGCATAACCATTAGTTCGTGGGGTTGGATGTTGGACAGGCCTTCTAAAACTCCGGCCAGCGGATCGACAATGATTTGCGAAGCCTGGTGTTCGAAAGCGCGATAGGTGCGTATGGGATAGGCGTCCTCTTTTTTCAGGACGAATTCCGTGCCCCAGACGTCATAATAGGAAGTTTCGGGATTGTATTGCGGCAGGTTTTTCGCGTAATCGTCGACTTCGGTGATTCCGGCGTCCGGATATTGGGCGTAAATGGCGGATTCTAAAAGGTTGCGGTATTGCTGGGGCAGGCGGACGATGTATTTGATTTGGCCGCCAAAACTGACGATTTCCAAAGATAGCCAGAGAATGACATGGCCGTGGAAATATTTTTCGCCGAAAGTATGCTTAATGTGGATGGAATGCAGTTGGGCGAAAATTTGTTCCACCGCCAAAAATGTCTGTTCGTTTTCTTTCGGCACATCAATAGCCAAGTGGATCCATTTAATCGTTTCCAGAAATTTATTTTGATTATATAAAACCATTAACAGCCACATCAGATATAGCCCAACGAAAAACAAAACCACCCAGCCTCCGCTGCTGAAAAGAATGCCGACGATTTGGAAAAGTTGTCCTAAAGAAGCGAATGGATTCATTATCTATCCAGGAGTAGCTTTTTATTTTAAAAAAATCGCTCTATTTCCCCTATTAAATTATATCAGATTTTTTGTTTCGGCGCAGAGTTGAAAAGCTAATGGGTCGCAATGTTTGCGTTGAGTTTTCTATTGTAGGGGCTGGCCTTGGCCGCCCGCAGAAGACGGGCGCGCAAGCGCAGCCCCTACTTATGTAGTTAAACCAGCGTGTACTTATTATTGCCGACTTTGCGGAAAAGTTTTTTATTCGCCAATCCGACCAAGATCGTGTTGCGCCGGACAATCCGTTGTTTGGAAACTTCATCGATGATTTTATCCCGTTCCATCGGTTCCGCATTTTTGGCCAAAATTTCTTTGATGACGTCGGCGACCAGGCCTTTTTTATAGCCCCAGTCGGTTAAAGCGTAAATGCCGCGGCCCACCAAAACAAAACGATCGTCCATAATCAGTTCGTTATGAACGGTTTCTTTGTAAGCGGTTCGAGCGTCGAAACGGTATTGGTTGATTAATTCCGTGATTTTGGTGTAATGCAAAGGCTTGTTTTGATAGCGCAAGATTAAATAAGACTTATCCCCCACGTCTTTGGGATTTATCACTCGCCAGTCGTGAAGCCCGTATTCTCCAAACGGGTTGGATTTGAAATGCTTGATGACTTTTAAGAGATTTTCAATCACGCGGTCTTCAAAATATTCGCGGTTTTCGGCAAAAATCGGCGTAGCTTTAAATTCGTCCTTCAGCTTTGCCAAATCCAAAGGCGCGCCGGACTTTTCAAAGATTTGCCGGGAGTCGCGGTAAAATCCCTGGAGTTTATCCATATCGAAATCGGCCAAGTGCCAGGCGGCATGAAAAATATCATTTTCCTCAAAAAAATGAAAATGTTCGGAAAGTTCCAGCAAAAAGAGCAGAGAATTTACCTGCCGGTCGTTTTTGTTGGAAAGCAATAAGTGGTCAACAAGCGCGGCTTGGGCAAAAATGCCACCGTGGTCGCCAATGGTTTTGCGGACGATATCCAGCGGCGCGCTCATTTGTCGGGAAATTTCTTCTTTTTTTAACGAGTTAAAACTTTCTTTTTCAATCTGCCTGACGCGTTCGCGGGTAATATTCAGCTTTTTACCGATTGCTTCCAAGGTGTGGCGTTTGTTGTCGGCTAAGCCGTAGCGATAAAGCACGATTTGACGCTCACGATCACGCAATTGGCCGAGAATTTTTAAAACCAGCTCGTCCGGACTGAAAGCCGCGAGTTGATGAGCTTGTTCGGATTCAATAACGGCATCCAAAATACTGCCGCTCTGCTCGTCGTTATTTAAATTTTCTTCGCTGTTTTGAACTTGCATAAATTGCAAAGTTTATTTAAAACAAGTCTAGTATAGCATAATTCATTTTATTTGTCAAACATTAAACAATATTTTTTTAAATAAAAAAACCGCTTGTTTTAGCGGTATTTTATCGAATAAATAAAATATTGCTTTTTTTAAAGAAAAAAATCCGGGCTTATTCCCTGCTCCAAACTAACAGCAAGGAGCTGGCGACATAGATTGACGAGTAGGTGCCAACGGTTATACCCAAGATTAAGGCGACGACAAAATAGAAGATCGTTGAACCGCCGAAAAGCGCCAAAGCTAGGAGCACGAAAAGCACGGTGATGGAGGTATTTATCGATCGGGTTAGAGTTTGGTTGACGCTGTAATTTAGGATTTCGGAAAACGGCAGACCATGCTCAACTTGCATATTCTCGCGCACCCGATCGAACACCACAATTGTGTCGTGTACGGAGAAACCCAAAATGGTCAGCAGCGCGGTGACAAAAAGCGCGTCGATTTCCACGTGCCAGATTCTGCCCAAAACCGCGAAAGCGCCGAGCGTAATTATCAGGTCGTGAATCAGCGCGACTACCGCCGCCAAACTCATCCGCCAAGGCGTGACTTTCCGGTCGACGCGTTTTACGCCGACTTTACGGAAGGCGTAGGCGATATATAACAGAATCCCTAAAATCACGAGGCCGGTCTGCCAATAGGCTTTTTGCCGCAATTCCTCCCCAACTACCGGTCCGACGGAATCGAAACGTAATTCGTCGAAATCGCCGAAATCCATTTTTATCAGATTTTGAATGGCCACATGATCTTCTTCCGAATTCGCGCTTGGTATTTTGATGAAGACTTTGTTGTCCTGGCTTGGCTGGACAAGCGCCGTGCCGTAGCCGGCGGCGGAAAGCGCGGTAGTAAGCGCTTGCGTATCCTGCGGGGCGTTGAATTGAATTTCCATCAAACTTCCGCCGCGGAAGTCAATGCCAAAATTTAGCCCCCAAAAAATTAAAGCGGCAAGGCTTCCGGCGATAAGGATCCCCGAGAAAATAAAAAGGATTTTGTAATATTTAACGACGTGAAGCATCTTGATTTAAGCAACTTTTCTTTTATCTTTTAATGCCAAAAAGCCTGGGGTGGTTGAAGAATTTTATGAGGGTAATTATGCGTAAAAAAGTTCGGGTCACGGTTATGGCGGAAAACATCGAGACTAAAATGCCCAAGCCCAAGGTGATGGCGAAACCTCGAATAATACTTGAGCCGAAGTAGCCCAGTACCAATGTCGTGATTAAGCTCGAGACGTTTGAATCCCGAATGGAAGTCCATGCCCGGTTAAAGCCGTCTTCGATGGCCGGAATGACATCCTTACCGCGGCGAAGCTCTTCTTTTGTCCTTTCGAAAATTAAAATATTGGCGTCAATGGCCATCCCGATGGATAGGATGAATCCGGCGATTCCGGCCAAGGTTAGGGTGATATTAAAAAGTTTAAAAATACTCAAAGAGATAGCAGTGTAAACTAATAAGGCAATGACCGAAAGCAAGCCCGGGAGACGATAATAGACCAGCATCAGCAAGGCGACAATAATCAGGCCTATCATTCCGGCCAGCAAACTTTTGGTGATGGAAATTTTTCCCAAAGTCGGGCCGATGTTTTGCTGGGACAAAAGCTGAATCGGCACCGGCAGGGCGCCCGAATTTAAACGCGTGACCAGTTGCTTGGCTTCGTCCAAAGTGAAATTTCCGGTGATAGAGGCGCGGCCTTCCGTGATTTGCGACTGCACGGTTGGCGCGGAAAGCAATTCGCCGTCCAAGAAAATCGCCAATCGTCTGCCAAGATTTCTTTGAGTAATTTCGGAAAAAAGCTGGGCGCCTTCGCTATTGAAAAGCAAGTCAACCTGGGGCGCGGAAAGCCCGGTGGAGCCGCCGTAGCCGACTTCGGCCCTGTTAAGCTGCGCGCCGGTGAGTTTGGTGGGAGTGAATAATTGCTTGGGGTCAACCTGGTTGGGATCTTCGGGAATTTGGTAGGCCAAATTTTCTTCGCGGAATTCCAAAAATGGCGTTTGGCCGATGAGTTTGATGGCTTCACCGATATCCTTGATTCCGGACAGTTCGATAATCAGCCGATCATTACCTTCCACCTGCACCAACGGCTCGGATACGCCAAAAGCGTTGACGCGCCGTTCGATGACGTCGCGTACCGAGTTCATGGCGTCGCCGCGGGCGTCGGATGCGATATCGGAAAGGTCGCTTTGGTAGACCAAATGCGTGCCGCCTTGCAAATCCAGCCCCAGTTTATAGTGGAAAGTTTTGCCGAACAGCTTGGCGCCGTAGGGGTTAGCCAAAAATCCGGCTAAGCCGAAAAGTACCAATATAATAAAAAACGTGATGTATAATCTGTTTCTGTTCATATCACTATGTTATTGTATCAAAAACCAAAATTTATGACAAGGATTCCCCTTGGAAAACCAAGGGGAATCCTTGTCAGGATTATCGTTGCTATTCAACTAGTTTTAACGAATACTGGACAGGCTTCAACGTTTTTTCAAGTACCGGTTTGTATTCCGGTACCAGCTCGGAATATCTCTTGTCCCCCACCCAAGGATCAATGGCGCGGGATTTCATGCTAGTTTGTATGTCAGGTGTTGTCTGCGTATCTCGAAATTTATGCGGATGCGTCGCTCTCTGAAAAAATACTTTTAGCCGATTATCCGATTTTAGGTGGGGGGTGATTTTTGATTCAACATCGGATTCTGTCAGATCAAGGTCCTTCATAGTGATATAATGTTTTTCAATGGAATACTTCAACAAATTTGCCAGAGTGACTGTCATTACCGCTGTCGACGGGCCAGCCCAAATTTCGAGATTTAGTTGCGAGAAAATATTCACAAACTTTTTTGCGGTTTTCAGGTCGGTAATCACCCATTTGTTGCCGTTGACGCGCAGCGAAGACAGAAAAATTTTAATGAACTCTTGAGCGAAGTCCTTGGCGGGCGGATAATAGGTTAACCAGCGCAGCGAATAATCAATGCGGTCCGCGCAGATGTCCGGCAATTTATTCTCCAATAAAGGAAAATTCTTTTCCTCCAAAATCGAATTGAAATCAACGCCGTGTTTTTGCAGAATAGTTGGTATTCCTGAACGCCTTATAAATTCCTCGTGTCGATTGTCCTGAAAATTCTGCAAATGCCCGCTGCCTAAAATAAAATCGATTATATGGCCGAACGCGGTATGGGATACGTCGTGGATCAAACCGGCTACTTGTTCTTCTATGCTGGCTCCAAATTTTTTGAGTAAAACCATCACGCCCAAGCAATGATCAAACCGCGAGGGCTCTTTATACGGGAAGTATTTGCTGAAATAAGCACCGTGCCCAACGCCCTTTAACCGTTGGACAGACGGTGAATTTATCAATTCTAAAAGCACCGGCTCGTTTATTTCGATTTTGCCGTAAACTCGTTCGGCGTAGATCATATTAATGTTTTACTAAAGCCTTGCGGTTTTTTTCCAAACACCGGAAGCGCGGCGTTTTTTCTCGCATTGACCAGTTTGCTAAAAAAGCATATACTATCTTGACTAGGAGGAGAAATGACTTTAACAGCGGAGCAATTAAAAGGCCATCTGCGTGAAGAGTTGAAGAAACTTTTATTGTATCTTCCTTCGGAAGGTACTTTTGAAGTTTGTGACGCGTTTTCAGAGTTCACCGCTCTCGAGTCCATTCTCTCGTTCGTCAGACTCTACACGCGAATCGGGAGATGCGACATGCAGAAAGTGCGCAGTTTTCTCTCGGAGGGCGCTCTTGCGGCTTTGCTCGGCGGCACCCCTGATGACGAGAGATACTTGAACGTACTTTACCAACAGCATATCGAGTAGACTCATCGTCTTATTTCGCACCCATTCGCGGTGTTTTTTTGTTATTTATTTAAGTGAACAACCCTGGCTACCGGAAAACCGTTGAAATCGGTGGCGGAAGCAAGGGTGTAGGCGCCGATGTTTTCAGCGTAAAGCAGGTCGTCAATTTGGAGATCTTCGGGCAGCTCGTCGGCGAGCGAGATTGTATCGAAGGCGTCGCAGGTTGGCCCGAACGTGGCGCAGACTTTTAGGTCGCCCTCTTTGAACGAATGCAAAGGGTAATGCTGGTGGTCGTAAACTTGTCCGGAAAAAGTGTGATAGACTCCATCGTCAAGATAGTAGCAGGTTTTACCGTCGCGGACGGCTTTGCCGATGATTTTGGTTACCAGGGTGCAAGCCGTCGCCACAATAAACCTCCCCGGTTCGGCGATAACCTGAATGTTATCATGCCCGAACAAACGCTTGATTTCCGAATTTAATTTTTTAGCCAGTAGCGTGAAAGGTTTTATATCCGAAGAGTATCTAACGGGAAAACCGCCGCCGATATCCAAAACTTTAATTTTATCGCCTACCCCGATCGAAGCGTCGAGGCCGCTTTTATCAAATCCGATTTCAAGTTTTCTTAGAGCGGCTTCTTTGAAAATAGAGGAAGAAAAATTTAACGCCTGGATATAATTGTCAAAGTTGTTGCATTGGCTGCCAACGTGGAAGCTGATGCCTTCCACGCCCAAACCTAGGTTCACGGCTTCGGCTATCAAATCTACCGCTTCGCCGGGATGGGCGCCAAATTTGGAGGACAGCTCCACCATAGAGCCTGTGTTCGGCACGCGGATGCGTAAAATCAAGCCGACATCCGGGGCGTGCCTTTTGATTTTTTTCAATTCCTCGATGTTGTCGAAAGTTACCAGGATTTTGTAAGGATTCAATTTCGCCAGCACCTTTGCCGGTTTGATGGTATTGGCGTAAATAATTTTGTCCCAAATAAAGTCTTGACGATCTTTTTCGGGCAGATCCTTGATGTGGTTATAAACGAGCTTGAATTCAAAAATCGAAGCCACGTCAAAACTCGAGCCGAGCTTGAACATTGTGTCAATGATTTCCGGATTGGAGTTGGCTTTAACGGCAAAATACGGCTGGACATCGTGAAGTTTTTCCCTAAATTCTTTAAAATTTTGCCGTAAGATTTCGTGATCAATCACAAACACCGGTGTGCCGTGCTTGTGCGCGATTTCTTGCAAGAGTTTTTTTTGTTGATCGGTCATATTTGTTCGAATTTACGAATATTACCCCCTCTTCTCCTTGCAGGAGAAGATGTCTCGAGTTCATCGAGAGACAGATGAGGTCGATTATTGTTTAGTAGCCGAATGAATAGTTTCCAGCACGCCCTCTAAATAATATTGGACGTCGTTATTGTTGAAGCGCATGACTTTATATCCTAATTTTTCCGCATGCGATTGTTTCTCTAAGTCTTTTAGAATTTTCTTCGCTAGCTTGTGTTGCGAACCGTCCAATTCTATTATCATTTTTCTTTCAAAACATTCAAAATCGTAGATGAATGGGCCAATGACAACTTGGCGTTTGAATTTTAGTCCCTGGAATCTTCGGTTTTTTAAATGCATCCAGAGTTTCTTTTCCCAGGGTGTTTGATTTTTCCTAAGTTGTCTGGATAATTTAATAAATTTCGGATCAATGGGCATTCGTCACCTCATCTCTAACTCTTCTCCTAAAAGGAGAAGAGGATAATTCATTACGGCAAGAACTGGAAATTTTCAAATTGCCAAGGGTCAGCGCTGGTTTTGCTGGCCGGGTTTTCTTTAAAGTAGACCACCCTATTTTTGAGAGGCGTCCAATCCGAGGGAGTGGAGATAAAATCGCCGAGGTAAGGTTTGGCGATATTTAAAACAAAATCGTGCGGCAGATCATCGGGGAGGCAAATGCCTTTTTGCGGATTTTCGATCATCCAAAGTATGGCAGATATCATTCCTAGTGCAACTTGTAATGTTGTCGCATTTTGTCCTGGAGCAAGGCGTCGCGCTTCTTCAATTGTCAAAGCACTGCCCGTCCACCAGGAATTATAGGAATGCCCCATTAAAAGGGCTCCCAAAATATCTGCGCCGGAAGTAATTTCGTCTCCCATAATTCGCAATTTTGGCGGGAGCACGTAATTGCGGCCGCGTAGCTCGCAAAGCGAAGAGAGCGTTTCGTGGCAGGGCATATAGGCATAATGCACGGTCGGCCGGTAAACCGGTTTATCCCCTTCCCAAACTGTCAGACGGTCGGATAACCCAAAGGCCTCGCCGTGCCGGATGACCATGCCGACAATTTCTTCGTTTGGAATCCAAGACCGCACCCAGGTGTTAATGCCCATCTGCGCCAAAAAAATCTGATTTTTCGGGCCATAAGGCGGCAGATGCGCCAGAGATGGGAGATTTTTCTCATGTGTGCCCCAGCCCATTTCCGCCGGCGCCGTTCCCTCTTCGCGCAGGCCCTCTATGCTCCATGTGCCGACAAATTCATCAACCTCTTTGGGACGGTTGGTAATCTGGGTGTCGCGCTCACTGCAATGAATGACTTTAACTTTAAGTTTTTTGGCAAGCTGCGGGAAATTTAAATCTTTTATAAATTGATTAATTTCTTCCGCGTCTTTTCCAGTGAATTTTTTGTCAGAAAGGGATTTGTTCGCGATGTCGAGCAAACCTTGTTTAACAAAATGAGATATCAATCCCGGATTCGCGCCATGATCAACCACGGCAGTCGGCGCGTCTTTCCAGCTTTTAGAAAGCTCTAAAAGCTTCATTTGCCGCCAGTAGAGTGATTTTTCAAAAGGTGTCTGGGTAAAAACGCCAGACAGCGAGTCCCAGACTTCCACCGAAGTATTCACGTACAAAACATCGTGATCGTGGCACCAGCCGATAATGTCGCGAGCCTCGATATTCCAAGCCAAGTCGATAATCAAACCGCCGTTGTCCACGTGTTTAGAGAGTTCTCTGCCCAAATTTTCCGGAGTGATTCTTTGCCGAACGAATTTAACCCCTTGGTCGGTGAACTTTTTTAAGGCTTCGGCCTTATCCTCAAAATCCATAACCGTGATATTGGATCGCGGCAAATCAAGTTTATCGAGTAAAATCGGCAAGGTGCATTGCGACACCGACCCGTAGCCGATGATAAGGATTTTGTGAGAAAACTTTTTTTCCATATATTTCACATTACGTATCACTGTACTAGTACAGTGTATTCTCACGACCTTGAAGTTGATCAGGCGATTAAGGATTTGAGAGCCGAGCAGAAGGAGAAGGACGAGAATATACCCGAAGAGTTCTGGCAGAATTTGGGAGAATTGCTGTCTGACAGTCGGGCATATTATCGCGGATTCTACGTTGCGCCTAACTATAAAGACGCTTTGAGACTGGGCAGAGAAGCGCTCGAGGAGAGGCGTAGACGGGACACCCGGCGGGACTAAGGCCGCTTACTGTAAGAAGTTAACAGAGCTGTAATTGTTTGGATGCAGTTCTTTTTTATTAGTCATCAGGTGTATTACTGTACTAGTACGCTACACATTAACTCCATGACATTTTTTATATTTTTTCCCGCTGCCGCACGGGCAGGGGTCATTGCGGCCGATTTTTTTGGCCGGCTCCCCCGACATCCCCTGCGGCGAGCTGTTATTAAACACCATCGGTTGCGGCTGGCGGGCTTGCGGCGCGTTTGTCAGTTCAACTTTATAAATTGTGTAGACAATAGCCTTGTCGATTTCGGAAAGTAAGCGCTGGAACATTTGAAAGCCTTCCCGTTTATATTCTATCAAAGGATCGCGCTGGGCGTAACCGCGCAGACGGACCGAATCTCGCAAGTGATCCATCGTGTCCAAATGCTCCATCCAAAGGCTATCAATGCTTTGCAGCATAACCAATTTTTCGATCTGTCTTGCGGCAGGTTCACCGAACTTTTTTTCCCGCGCTTCGTAAATTTCGCGCGCGAGTTTCGTGTAATGGTCGATGTAGACTTGCGGCGCGTCAAATTTTTGCGCGGAATCGCGCTCGAAAGGAAAAATTGAAGTTAAGGTTTCGTAAATTTCCTTCAAATTCCATTCCGACTGCGATCCCGCGGTGTTGGAAATAATGACGTTCTCGATTTCTTTGTAGATTTTAGCCAGGATTTCTTGCTTTAAATTCGTTTTAACGTCAAGCACGCGGTTGCGCACACGGTAGACAACTTCGCGGTGCTTGTTCATCACATCGTCGAATTCCAACACATGCTTGCGGACGTCAAAGTTCAGTCCCTCGATTTTTTTCTGCGCCGACTCGATGACTCGGGAAACCAGGCCGTGCTCGATTGGCATATCGTCGGGCACGCCCAAAGTCGTCATCATTTGTTTGACGCGCTCGCCGCCAAAAAGACGGATGAGATCATCTTCCAGCGAAACGAAAAACTGGCTGGAACCCGGGTCGCCTTGGCGTCCAGAGCGCCCGCGCAGCTGATTGTCGATGCGTCGCGATTCGTGCCTTTCCGTGCCCAAAACGTGCAGGCCGCCCAATTTTTTTACTTCTTCGGCCAGCTCGGCATTAAACGGCGTGCCGCCTAAAATAATATCCACGCCCCGTCCGGCAATGTTGG
>JBBUGP010000026.1:4310-8523 GCA_038077895.1 Patescibacteria group bacterium | reverse complement strand
GACGGCTGGCAGAAAAAGCATATATTATATCTTTGGAGTGGCCAACACCACCACAAAAGACATTATATGCACGAAAACGCGTTACAAAACATTGGCCTGACGCCCAATGAAATCAAGATTTACGAATGCCTGATTGAGAACGGAGAATTGTCGGTCAGTGATATTTCCGTAAAGGCCCAAATCCACAGGCGAAATGCTTATGACGCCATAAGCAGGCTTTTAGATAAGGGCCTTTGTTTTCAGGTTGTGTCTAAAAATGAAAATTTATACAATGCCGTTGATCCGGCTAAAATTGCGGAGATGTTGGGCGAACAGCAAAAAAGGATACTGGAAATTTTGCCGATATTAAAAAAGAAATACAAGAACCATTTGTCCGCGGAAGAGGCTCTTGTTTATAGGGGATATGAAGGACAAAAGAATATTTGGCGGGATATGCTGCAGGTAGGGGCCGATGTTTATAGCATTGGCGCGAAAGCGCAGTGGTTTGACGAACGCTTAAGGCCGGCCCGTGACAAATTTTTTAAAGAAGCGAACCGAAAAAAAATTAAGCACTATTTGCTTTTTGATTACGAGGTTAAAACTAAGTTGCCAAATTTTGCGAAAAATTATCCCGGTAAATCTTACCAATTCCGATATTTGCCCAAAGAGTACTCGACCAATTCCATAGCTAACATCTTTGGCGATTATCTCATTACCTATACTGGAATTGCCTTGGGGAAAATGCGAGACAACACGGCATTTTTTGTTTTGCATAGCAAAGATTTGGCAGAAAGTTATCGCAAATGGTTTTGGTGTTTATGGAAGCAATCGATTTTATAAATCTGGCGGGAAAAATATCGAATTCTTGAATTTTTCAAACCCCAGATCGTCAACCCTCAAATAGCCTAATTGAAACCTTTTAATATAAATGAGCATTCTTAAAAGCAATTACTACAAAAAAACGGCCATCCCCTACCTTTCCTTCCTGGTTTGGTCTTCTATAAAAGGCCATTTGACGCCGCTTAAACCCGCCAATAAAAGATGGATCGTGCTTGACCCGAAAAAGCTCCAGTTATGGATGATCGGCCACGCGACGCTGTTTATTAATTTTTTCGGAACTTTTATCGTCACCGATCCGGTTTTTGGGAAAAACCTGACTTTCCACAAACGGCTGGTCGCGCCGGGTTTCAAAATTACCGATCTGCCGGAAATCGATTACGTTATTCTCTCGCACGCCCATCCGGATCATTGCCACAAAAAAAGTCTGCGCAATCTTTCACGGCGCGCCAAAACTATTATCTTGCCCAAAAACTGTTCCGATCTGGTGCGCGGGATGCATTATAAAAAACAAATCGAGTTGAGTTGGCAAAAATTCGGCCAGTTTCCGGATCTAACGATTCAAGCTTATAAGCCGGTACACTGGGGCCAGCGCTATTTTTGGGATAGGACCCGGCGCGGCTATAATTCCTACGTTCTGAAAAAAAACGGCTTCAGCATATTTTTTTGCGGCGATTCGGCCTACGGCAAATTTTTTAAAGACATCGGCCGGAAAAATAAAATCGATCTAGCGTTGTTGCCTATCGGCACCTATAATACTCCCAACCTGCGCCGCAACCACATGGGTCCGGCCGACGCCATGCAGGCCTTTTCGGATTTGCGGGCGGAACATCTGGTGCCGATCCATTGGGGCAATTTCCGAATGTCGCGTGAACCCGCCAGGGAGCCGGCGGAGCACTTAGAAAAACTTGGGCACCAAGCCAACCTGATCCGCAAAATCCATATCTTAAATAACGGAGAGAACTACTCATTATAAATTTCTAATTTCCAATTCCTAATTTCTAATGAAATGTCAAAAAAGTTTTCAAAACCTTGATTCTAATAAATCACGAAAAGTTTCAAAAATTTGATCACAAGAAATTTAATTGGGAATTGGATATTGGAAATTGGAAATTCAAGCCCCCTATCTTCCACAAAACTTTAAAATTCGTTTAGATTTCATAATCACAATTATGTTGATATTAGGTATCGAAACTTCTTGCGACGAGACCGCGGCGGCGGTTTTAAAATCTGATTCTGCGGGCAGAGCGGATATTCTAAGCAGTATAATTTTTTCGCAAGTTAAAATTCACGCAAAAACCGGCGGCGTGGTGCCGGAAGTCGCCGCCCGGGCGCACGTGGGAAAAATCATCCCTGTTGTTTTGGAAGCTCTAAAAAAGGCCCGAACGAAACTTGCGGGCGTCGACGCGCTGGCTGTTACCGCCGGACCGGGGCTGATTACATCGCTTATGGTTGGCGTCGATACGGCAAAAACTTTGGCGGCTGCTTTGCAAAAACCGATCGTGGCCGTCAACCATATTGAAGCACACGCTTACTCGTCTCTGCTTCCTCAAAAAACTACAAACTACAAGCTACAAGCTACAAGCTTACTGTTCCCCGCTATCGCCCTAGTGGTTTCCGGCGGACACACGGATTTAATTTTAATCCGCGATTGGCTCAAACACAAAAAAATCGGGCAAACTTTAGATGACGCAGCCGGCGAATGCTTTGATAAAACCGCGAAAATCTTAGGCTTGGGCTATCCGGGAGGACCGGCAATTTCTAAACTTGCCGAAAGCGGCAATCCAAACGCGATTAAATTCCCCAGACCGATGATCACCTCTGACGATTTCAATTTTTCTTTTTCCGGTCTTAAAACCGCGGTATTGTATTACGCGCGCGACCACCGCATTTCCCCACCTCTCCCCTTGCGGGAGAGGATGTCTCGAGTCAGTCGAGAGACAGGTGAGGGGGTCACAAAAGCCGACACCGCCGCCTCCGCCCAACAGGCAATTGTGGATGTCTTGGTCGCCAAAACTATCGCCGCGGCAAAAAAATACAGCGCTAAAACCGTTTTGCTTGGCGGTGGTGTCGCCGCAAACCAGCTTCTGCGCGAAGAGTTAATTGTTAAATGTCAATTGTTAAATGTTAAATTTTTCGCCGCGGCAAAAAATTTATGCACCGACAACGCCGCCATGATCGCTTTTGCCGGGTTCCTACACGCTCGAAAAAAAGATTACACGCCTTGGCAAAAAATCAAAGCCGACTCCGGCTGGGAAATTAAGTAAATAAACGTTTACGTTTGAAGCGTATGTAGATATGTCATTCCGAGCGAAGTCGAGGAATCTGTTTTTAATAATAATTCCTAACTATAGATCCCTCCATTTCAGTCAGGATGACACAAAATGCAAATATTTAAATAAACACTTATGCATGAGGTTGAAACCAAAGTCCTAAACGTTGATTTAGAACAGGTGTCTAAACCGTTAAACGCGGAGGGCGCTAAAAAAATCGCTGACGCAAAATATAGCATAGATTGGTACAGACCGGTTGGGCAAAAAGAAGGCGAGGAGGCTTGGTATTTAAGAATTCGCTCTTCGTCCGCCAGCCGACCGGAAGTAACTTGGAAAGGCAAGGCTGACACCTTGGGCGTTTCGAGAAAAGTCGAGGAAATCAATTTTTTTATAGATGACGCGGAAAAACTTGCCTCACTGTTTGAAAAGCTCGGCTTGGAAAAATACGCGCATCAAGAAAAATTTCGAACTTCATGGGCGCTTCAAGGCTGGCGGTTCGATCTGGATCAATACCCCAAAATGCCGGCTTATTTGGAAATAGAGGGCATTGACGAAAACCATATTCAAGAGGCTATTCGGATGCTGGGGCTTCAAAACCATAAAACTAATTCAAGCGGCGAGCGGATTTTAATCCAAACCGAATATAGGCTGGATTGGTATGATATGCGCTTTTAAAGCTCTGGATTTTAAATTACGAAATGCCAACCTTAGTGTCATTGCGAGCGAAGCGCGGCAATCCCGTCGCTTTTTCCACGAGATTGTGTCCCTCCGGGACATCTCCCGAAGGGATGACTTCGTCGCGGACTCCCTGCCTACCGGCAGGCAGGCTCGCAATGACAGATGTTTGAAGTTTTCTAATTTAAAGAAATTGACAGTATCGCAAGCCCGCGATATGATTAAACTGAACTAAAAAATTAACATAAAAAAATGTTTTCACATCTGACAAGCTTTTCTTACGTTCGCGCCAACAAAGAAGCAGTTGGTTTTTATCTCGCGTACCTGCTCTTTATAATGATCGTAGCCATCGTGGTTGCGGCAATTATGGTAGCGGTCGTTGTCCCCTCAAGGGGCGTTGACACTAGCGGCAACGCTTATAATCTTGGGGTACGGGTAGGCCAGATTGT
>JBBUGP010000026.1:0-4210 GCA_038077895.1 Patescibacteria group bacterium | reverse complement strand
GCGTTGACACTAGCGGCAACGCTTATAATCTTGGGGTACGGGTAGGCCAGATTGTGGCGATTATTTGCTCGCTGATTTTGGGTTTTACAATCTTGAAAAGCAAGGAGCTGTTAAGCAATTTTCTTTACATATTACTGGTTTTACTGGCCGCGGTTCTGGCTTATTTTGGCGGCGCGCTGCTTGGTCTTCTGCCAATCGCCTATTTGACCACGTTGAAATCTAAATCCGCGTCAACTCTGCCAGCCCAAGCCGTTCCACCTGTTACCGCTCCAACAACGCCGCCCGCGCCAACCAGCGGGTCAACTCCCCCCTCACCCGCCGTATAAAACCGCCTTTACAAATTTTTCAAATGGATATAGACTAATTTTACTGAAAGCTGAAAAATTATGGCGCAAAACAAGACGCAGTCCCTGACTAATACGGATTTGGATAAAATTGCCGATTTGCTCGACAACCGGCTTTCGCCTATGGCGACGAAAGAGGATATTAAGGAAATGGCAACGAAGGGGGATCTAAAAGAAATGGAAACGGGACTTAAAGACTATATCCATCAGGGCATCGAAACCGTAATGGAAGGAATTGAGCGCATTACAGAGCAACTCGCGGAAAAAGAACGCGTGTAACGCTTGGAAAAATGGGCGCAAAGAGCCGGAGAAAAAATCGGGGTCAGGCTTGAAATTTAAAAACCTAAAATTCCGGCCGTCACCGGAATCAACGACCCTCCTTCGCATAAAGCTTCGGAGGGCAAGCGCGGGAAGAAATTGATACTGTAGCGCGCCGATTTATCGGCTATCAAGAGTAGAACCCGCCGGCAATCTCCCGTTAAAGAGATAAAAGCAAGCGAATTACGTAATTAATTACGTAATTAATCAAGATGGTACCGCCCGTCATCTGACAGGTTCTTGAACACCAATTTTGGTGTTTTAAATTTCTTAAAAAAATATGAAAGAGCTCGAAAAAACTTACGACCATAGCAAGGTCGAACAAAAAATCTACCAAAAATGGTTGGATTCCGGCTATTTTAATCCCGACATGTTGCCGAATGCGAAGGACCGCGAGCCGTTTACCATTGCCCTGCCGCCGCCGAATGTGACCGGCGTTTTGCATATGGGTCACGCGTTTGAAGATACGATTCAAGACGTGATTATCCGCTACCAAAGGATGCGCGGCAGGCGCGCTCTCTGGCTGCCCGGGACCGACCATGCGGCCATAGCCACGCAGGCCAAATTCGAAAAAGAATTGTATAAAAAAGAAAAGAAATCTCGCCACGATTTTAGCCGAGAAGAATTTTTTAGAATGATCCAGAAATTCGCCCTGTCTAACCAGCAAGGTATTCTTTCGCAGTTGCACAAGCTGGGTCTTTCGATGGATTGGAGCCGGTTGGCTTTCACGCTGGATAAGCAGCGGGAAAAAGCGGTGAGAACGGCCTTCAAAAAGATGTATGAGGCCGGACTAATTTATCGCGGTAAGCGCATGGTTAATTGGGATCCAAAAGCCCAAACCACGGTTTCCGACGACGAGATTGAATATGTGGAACAAAAGGACCTGTTCTACCACTTTAAATACGGTCCGTTCGATATCGCCACCGTGCGCCCGGAGACAAAATTCGGTGATAAATACGTCGTCATGCACCCAAAAGATAAGCGGTATAAAAAATACAAACACGGCCAGAAAATTGAACTCGAATGGATTAACGGACCGATTACGGCGACGATTATCAAAGACGAAGCGGCTGATATGGAATTCGGCTCCGGCGCCATGACCATCACGCCGGCACATTCTGCCATTGACTTTGAAATCGCGCAACGGCACGGCTTGGATATCGATCGCGTTATTGACGACCGCGGCGTTCTGCTCCCGATAGCAGGGGAGTTTGCTGGCATACACATAAAAAAAGCCCGGCTGGAAATTGTGGAAAAGCTCCGGAAAAAAGGATTGGTGACAAAAATCGAAGAGAATTACGTGCATAACGTGGCCACCAATATGCGCGGTGGAGGAATTATCGAACCGCAAATAAAATTGCAATGGTTTATCGATGTGAACAAAAAATTCACCTTAAAAAATTCAAAAATCTCAGGTATTCCAGCTGGCGAAAAAACCACGCTCAAGGATGTTATGCGCAAAACCGTGGAGTCCGGACAGATAAAAATCATGCCCGAGCGTTTTGAAAAAATTTATTTTCACTGGATCGACAATTTGCGCGACTGGTGCATTTCCCGCCAAATCGTTTACGGCCACCGGATTCCGGTCTGGTATAGGGGTGATGAAATTCACTGTGATATCAATTCTCCGAAAGGCGAGGGCTGGCTGCAGGACACAGACACTTTAGACACTTGGTTTTCGAGCGGGCTCTGGACGTTCAGTACTTTGGGCTGGCCTGACGAAACGGCCGACCTGAAAACTTATCATCCCACCTCGGTGATGATTCCGGGTTATGAAATCCTATTCTTCTGGGTCGCCCGAATGATTTTAATGAGCGGTTTCTTGCTTGGTGACATCCCCTTTCGCCAGGTCGTCCTCCACGGTATGGTGCGCGATAAGTTGGGAAGGAAATTCAGTAAATCATTGGACAACGGCGTGGATCCGCTGGATATGACGGCAAAATACGGCACCGACGCTCTGCGGATGGCTTTGATTTTTGGCAGCGGCCCGGGCAATGACGTGGCCTTTGATGAGCAACGGGTAAAAGGCATGAAGCACTTTGCCAACAAACTTTGGAACATCAGCCGTTATGTGATGACGAATACAGAAAACGCTCCCGTAGGGGCCGGCTTTAGCCGCCCGCAATACGATGACGGGCGCGCAAGCGCAGCCCCTACAACCGATGCGGACAAGAATATTCTTGACAAGCTGGACAGTGTCATTAAATCCGTCACCAATAATCTTGAAAATTACCGCCTGCACGAGGCCGCCCAGGAAATTTACCAATTCACCTGGCACGAATTCGCGGATGTCTATATCGAGGCAAGTAAAAACCAACTGAAAGACGAAAAACTCTTTGAGCAAACACTTTACACTTTGCACTTTACACTTTTAACTATCCTGAAATTACTCCATCCTTTTATGCCATTTGTCACGGAAGAAATTTGGAGCAAGCTCGGTCAAAAAGACCTACTGCTGATCGTTGAGTGGCCTAAATAAACTAGCTGATATACAAAAAGCCCCCAACTTCTAGGGGGCTTTTATTTTTTTCAATTTATTTTACTCCGCCTCCGCCGCGGTTTGTTCTTCCTGGCTGTGCTTCTGTTCTTCCACCTGCTCGTCCGTCACCCGCGATTCAAAACCGGTTCCTGCCGGAATCAGTTTGCCGATGATCACGTTTTCCTTAAGGCCCCGCAAATAGTCGGTCTTGCCGGAAACCGCGGCGTCAATTAAGACTTTGGTGGTTTCCTGAAAAGAAGCCGCGGCCAGGAAACTGTCGGTATTTAAGCTGGCCTTGGTAATGCCCATTAAAATTTGCTCCGCGGTAGCCGGTTTTTTCTTTTCTTTTTCCAGATCCTTGGCCACAAGCAAGAGCGTGTTTCGGTCGGCCAGTTCGCCGGCGATATAGCTGGTGTCGCCCGAATCGATGATGCGGACCTTGGCGAACATTTGCTTAACAATGACTTCGACGTGCTTATCATGAATGTTCTGGCCTTGGGAAGTGTAAATTTTTTGAACTTCGGAAATGATATACTCCTGGGTATCTTCCATGCCGCGCAGGGCAAGCAGCTGCTGCAAATCCAAGTTGCCTTCGGTCAAAGGCCGGCCTTTTTCCACCTCTGAGCCTTCCGAAACCAGCAAACCAATGCTTGACGGCACGGTGTATTCCTTAAAATTTTCTCCTTCTTTTTGGACGATGATTTTTTTAGAAGACTTTCCGCCCTGAATTTTCGCCACGCCCGCGTGTTTGGTCAAAACAGCCTGACCGTCTTTATCCATAAACAATGGCGCGCCTTCTTTTACAGCATCGCCGTCTTTGATTTGCATCTCTTGCTTTCCGACCTCGTATTCATCGTGTAATGCTTCATCCGCGGAGGTGACGCGAATCACAATTTCCTTGTTGGAAGGGTGCTGGATGCCGACTTTGCCGGAAATTTCGGTTATTGTCGCCATGCCTTTTGGCGGGCGAGATTCGAACAATTCTTCCACCCGAGGCAAACCTTGGGTGATATCCAAACCGACCACGCCGCCGGTATGGAAAGTTCTCATCGTCAGCTGGGTGCCCGGT
>JBBUGP010000025.1:0-2098 GCA_038077895.1 Patescibacteria group bacterium | reverse complement strand
TGCAAAAAATGGGAGCGAGTTTTGTGGTGGTCGGCGACGCCAGCCGGGTTTCGGCGCTTATAGGCAATGCCGCGTTTTACGCCGGCTACCTGGTATTTCATATTTTTTTGGCGATCTGGCTTTTCTCTACTAAGCGCCCGGTTTGGCAAAAGGCAATTTTTGCCGTAATCGCGGTTTATGAATTGATCATCATTAACGCCACAGAAACCCGCGGCGCGCTGATCGCCTTGTTTATCGGGTTTTTTCTCGCCGCGCTTTTATTCGCGGTTACAGCGTCATCAAAAAAAGTCAGGTATTTTGGCATTGTGGTTCTGTCGGTTCTAGCGCTTTCCGGCGCTTTGGTTTTTGCTTTTCGCGACTCGGATTTTATAAAAAGCGTTCCCGGAATGCGCCGGGTGGCCGGCATCAGCCTTAAAGACGTAACCACGGAATCCCGCCTGCTGACATGGCAGGCCTCTTGGCGGGGATTTACGGACCGGCCGGTTTTAGGTTACGGCTATGAAAATTTTAACGTGGCGTTTAACCGGTATTTTCCGGCGCCAATTTTCCGGGATGCCGGTTCGCAAATTTGGTTTGACCGGGCGCATAACATTGTTTTCGACGTGATGGTCGCGTCAGGTATTTTAGGACTTGGCGCGTACTTAAGCCTGTTCATTTTAAGTTTTTGGATTCTTTGGAGATATTATAAGCGCGATCCGGACGCCAACAAAACCACCAGTATTTTGTTTTTTTGCATGTTGCTGGCCTATTTCATCCAGAATTTTTTTGTTTTTGACACGCTCTCAACTTATTTGTCTTTTTATACGGTTCTCGCTTTTCTGGTTTTTTTGCAAGTCCAAAATTCCGGCGCCCCAGCTCTTTTAGAGTCGCGGCGGACAAGGGGATTTAACCCTTTGCTGGCATCGGGGTTCATTGTGGCGCTTTTGTTTGCCGCTTATTTTTCGGTATTCCGGCCAGCACGGGCGAATCTTTACGTCACAAACGCTCTGCTTTCGGCTTCAAAAGGGCGGCTTGAAAATTTACTGGGAGATTACGAGAAAGTCGTCGGATTGGATACTTATGTCACAGAGGAAGCCCGCCAGAAACTGACAGAAACCCTTTTAAGACTCCGCGGCAGCCAAAGTATCGGGACGGAACAGTTAAATCAGGCCTACCGCTACGCGATTGAAGAAATGCAAACGGCGGTAAAGCGGGCACCTTTGGAAATTCGAAACCATATGTTTTTGATGGCACTATACAACAATCTTCCGATTGCAACCGTTGGCAGCCGTGAAGAAGCCATCCGCTTGGGCAAGCAGGTTATAAAATTGTCTTCCACCCGGCCGCAGGTTTATTTTGAACTCGGGCAGGCGGCCATCGCGCTTGGTCGGATGCAGGAAGGCGTGGGTTATTTTGAAGAGGCGGTGGAGATTAGTCCGAAAACCGTAGAGGCCCGGTGGAATTTGGCGATGGCTTACGTTTTGTCCGGGAAATTTTCCGAGTCCGAGGTGGAATTGAAAAAAATGGAAAGGTATTTGGGCAGCATCAGTCTGGAAGGTATAAAAAATTTGCTGCAGATTTATTTGAAAAACAATCGTTTGGAAGACACTGTGAGATTATATAAAGAACTCGCGCTTCGTTATCCCGAAGATGTCCAGTTGCGCTCGGAAGCGGCCACGGTTTACGGCAAGCTTTGCAAAGTGGAGGAGGCGAAAGCCGAAGCCGGGCAAATCTTGAAACTGAAACCTGAACTTTCCGAGCAAGTGCAAAAATTCCTTTCTGAATTGCAAACCCAGTGCGGAAAATAGAAGTGGGGCTTGCTCGTTCTCACCTCTTTTCCCCTCCCTTGATGGGAGGGGCTAGGGGAGGGTGAAAAGTCCAAAAAGCGCAAAGACTGGTTTCTTCCGGTCTTTTATTTTTATTGCGAGTAAAAAGGTGCTAGAATATAAGCAAAAGATACATATTTTGATACCTATTAAAATACCTATCAAATATGAGCAGAAGAAAAATTGCAGACCGGAATGTCAGAAAAATCGCCCGTATCGGCCCTCGGTCTTTGGGCATCACGTTGCCGGTGGAGTTTTTGGCCGATCTTGGCTGGCGGGAAAAGCAAAAAGTG
>JBBUGP010000024.1:0-2502 GCA_038077895.1 Patescibacteria group bacterium | reverse complement strand
TGGCCAATTTCTTCGTTGAAACCTCCGCTTTTCGCTCACCGTAGATTACTACGGCACGCTCAAATGCTCGGTTTCGCCTCCCTGCCTGCCGGCAGGCAGGGAACTTGGCTCAAACGCGTAAGTCCTATAATAGTTCAATAAGCGTAAAACCGGATTTTTTTACCTTCGACAGAATACTATTATTTTTTGCATTCTCTTTCTTCAGCTCCTCCAAAATAAAAGTCTGCTCCAAATAGCTCATTTCCGGCAAGCGATTTAAAATGTCTGTCTTTGACGAATCGGCGGGGAAGTCGACGAGTAATTTTCTAATCTCTTCTTCCACTTCCGGATATTCTTCTGTGACTTCAAAACCCAATCTGCCCAGATATTCCTTGAAGGCCGGGGGGAACAGAGGGTCTTTTTGAAAAATCGGGGTTACTAAGGTGACGAAGCTCCTCTTTTCTTTCCCCGGCACTTCCACCAGCCGTTCAATGCCCCGCGCCAGCGACTCTTCCACGAACCGTTGAAAAGGCCCGTCGGGCTTGTCCAAAAAATCCACCCTGTTGCTTTTGCTAATCTCCAGGCGACCTAAAAATTTCCCCGAAGAATTTTTAACGTTTAAAAGCATGGTCGAGCAATGACTGTTGAATTAATAAATCGCGGCGCTGTTTGGCGTCCTTCCAATTAAACCCCAGGTCGCTCTTGCGAACTCGGCTATCGATAATGTCAAAATCTTTTTTGTGCAATTGGGACGCGTCGCGGAAATACTGCCCGCCGATTTCGGCGTAATATTCGTTGACTTTCAAGTAATTTTTTCCGTGAGTGTCGCCGCCGATGCCTTCCACGTAAGTTGATTTATAACGATCCGGCGAGTTTAGCCGTTCTAAGAGGCTTAATTGCAAATTCGCCCATTCTTCCGCCGTCATATTCCGTTCGGGATTGACCCCTTTGGGATGCATGATTTCGTGGCCAATATCGTATTCTACGATTTCTCTCGCGGATTTTCCTCTCGTGCCGGAGCTAAAAAACATTTTCGCTTTCTCTCTCTCCGGCGTCAGGGTTCGAACCACTGAAGTCAAGTCCTCTCCCGAAAGATTATAGAATTTTTTCGATTGCTCCACCGCCTGTTTTTCTGCTTCGGGATCAAGCTTATTCCTTTCCTTTCCCACGTAATCGAATTCTGCCGCAAAACCTTTGGGATAAGTTTCTTCTAAAATCTTTTTTAAAGTTTCCTTGGAAAGCTTGCCGTCCTTGCACTCAATATCCGAAGTTTCCGTTAACGGCTCCTTCTCCGCCTCGGCGGTATCCCACGGCTGTCCTGCAACGTCGCGTAACTCGGTTTTGCCGGTCTGTTTTGCTTGCGACAGTTCCTCCTCAAGCTGCCTTCGAAAATGCTTAGCCACCGGATCGTAATTCCTGCCCAGCCGGCTTTCTATCGCCCGCTCTTTTTGGTCCAGTCTTTCAACCTTTTCAATTTGCTGCTGATATTGCTCGGAAACGGATGCGCCTCCGCGCCGCTCCGAAGCCGCGGCACCCGGCGCTAAACCACTTAAAGTTCCAGCCAAAGCCAAAATCCGCGCCAGTTTATCCAGCCTGCGCAAAAATTCCCGCTTCGGCCTGTCTGCTTCCTTGCCCAAATCTGATTTTTCCGCTTCTCGCGGCCGCGGCTCTGGTTTTACGACTTCTGGGTTTTTCATATCGGGTAAATTAACTTCACTAAAAAGATTCAATCGCCTTCCAACATCTTAAAATCTTCTAAAGAATAAATCATATCCTTGCGCTCAACCACGATTTTCCAGCCCCGCTTGCGCGCGTGGTCGGCCAAAACCCGGTTGGGGTTAAAAGCGATCGGTTGGCCGACCAATGAAAGCATGGAAATATCGCTTTCGGTATCGCCCACCGCCACGGATTTTTTTAAATCGACGTCCAGTTTTTTTTCGGCGATGAAATTTTTGATAACGGTTTTTTTATCGGCGAAAGAATCCGCGTTTAGCCTTTTACCGGTAAACCGCCCGGCGCTAACCTCGTAAATTGTCCCGTAAAAAGCGTCAAACCCCAATTGCCCTGCGAATTTTTCCACGATATAGACGGGCGAACCGGAAATCGCCAAGAGGAAAAAATTTTGTTTTTTTAAAATTCCGATCAAGCGGCGGGTATAGCGGTAAACCCGGTCTTTTTGAAAAGCCACGACTTCTCGGGTGACTTTTAAAACGTCTTTTTCCCAGGCTCCGGCCAAATACTTTAAATGAATGTCGATAACCTGCTTTAAATAATTTTCATAACTTCCCCGCCGGTTGAGCCAAGCCAGATAATCTCGCGCTACCTCCTTTTGCGCCTGTCGCGGAAAAATTCCGGCCGACACCAGCCCTTCAATCAGTTGGATTAAAAGGCTGGAACGAAAAATGGTGCCGTCGATATCAAAAATCGCCAGTTTTTTCTTCGCTATATTTTTCATAGGGATTACTAGACTACAGGTATGTTAACCCTTTCCCTGACTTTTTGCCATTTGAAAAAAACCCGCTT